>JAFMJU010000490.1 GCA_017853285.1 Gemmataceae bacterium | reverse complement strand
GGGGACTTGGGCCTCCAAGGCCAGCCGTTCACCATGCGCGCTGGTGCTGGAAAACTGGAATGCCTGGCTGTGGGTGCCATCAAGGCAAACGCAAAGGCTGGTGATTCCAGGCTGACTCCAGTTTTGGGCCAGGTAGTCGCCATGGGTGCCATCCAGGCAGGAAGTCTCATCTTTCCCGAACGGCCCGGAACGGTGTCCCGACTGGACCTGGTGCTGATGCCCGGGGCAGACCGGGAAAAAGTCCGCGCTGCCGTGGCTCAAAAGTTGGGTGATCGTGCCGAGGTGCACACGGTGGAGGAGGAGGAGAGCCTCGTCGGCGATGTCACCAGCGGCCTAGAACTCGGATTCCAGGTGGGAGGTCTTGGCTCCCTCATCGTCGGACTGTTCCTTGTTTACAACGTGATGTCCGTGGGGGTGGAGGAGCGCAGGCGGTTCATCGGTATCCTCCGTTGTGCCGGTGGTACCCGTGGACAAGTGGCTGGCCTGTTTCTGCAGGAGGCTGCCTGCCTGGGGCTAGCCGGAAGCTTGCTCGGCATCCCGCTGGGTTTGGGAATCGCCCGCCTGGTGGTTGGCCCGATGGGTAATGCCCTGGAGGAGGTTCTTGGTCGTCCGACAGGGGAGGCCGCCATTCACCTGGATTGGTCCAACTCACTTTTGGCCGTGGCCGCCGGCTTGTTGACAGCCTTGGTGGCAGCGCTCCTTCCGTCATGGCGTGCCTCCATGGAGCCGCCCGCGGGTGTGGTGCGTCAATCTGGTGCGGGGGTTTCCCGTGATTGGCTCAAGTCTTCCTTGCCCATCTTGATGCTGGTTGGAGGTTTGGCTTTCACCGCCTGGTGCATGGTCGAATTCAGGCACCAACTGCCTAACCGCCTGGGCGCTTTTGGGGGACTGGCGGTCCTTCTGGTGGCCTGCCTCCTTGCGGCTCCCCTCGTCGCCAGCCTGGTTGGGCGGGCCAGCCAATCACTCACAGAATTCCTTCCCGGTGTTGGTTTGCGTTTGGCCGCGGATAATCTGGTGCGTTCGGGTCAAAGGACCGGTTTGGTGATCGCGGCCTTGGGGGCGACAGGGGCTTTGGTCGTCCAAACCGCCGGCTTTCTGTACACCACGGAGACCTCGGTTTTTTCCTGGGTCCGCGACAAGGTCGGTGCGGACCTGCTGGTCACTTGCGGCAGTGGCTTCACCAGCTATGTCTCGTCGGTCACCATGGCCGAAACCATGCCGGCCCGGGTGGCTGAACAATGCGGGCCGGACCTGCGGGCCTGGATGGCTGTCCGCCTCGGCAGGGTGGACCTCGATGGGGTGATCACCTACATGTTGGGGGTCAACATGGATGGTGTGGCTAACACCGAAGATGTGCCGCTGGAGATTGTCCACAAGGCCCGCCAAAACATGGACGCTTTCCGCAGCGGTGGAGTCTTTGTTTCGGAGAATTTCCTGGGAAGGCACAAAAAGAAAGTGGGGGACACGCTGCGGATTCCCACCGCCCAGGGCGAGGCGACCCTGAAGATCTTGGGTTCGGTCGTTGATTACACCTGGAAAGACGGAACCCTGCTCGTCCACCGCGATTGGCACCTGCTTCATTTCGGTGACCGCGGTTATGACATCATCGATGTGTGGTTGAAAAAGGGGGCCGATGTGATGGCGGTCCGTCAACGCCTGGAAAATTCACTCGGCAAATCCGATGCCCTGTTTGTCATAGACAGCCCCACCATGCTGGATGAGATACGCTCGCAATTGACCAAGGTGAACCAGCTTGCCTACGCCCAGCAGTCCATCTTGGGCCTGGTTGCCCTGCTCGGGGTGGTCAGTGCCTTGTTCATCTCGGTTCTGCAGCGCAAGCGGCAGTTGGGACTTCTCAGGGCTGTGGGGGCCACCCGCTCCCAGATCCTTTGGACGGTCACGGCCGAGGCGTTGTTGATGGGTTTCGCGGGCAGCCTTCTTGGTTTGGTGGCGGGGGTTCTGTTGGAATGGTACGCCCTGGACATCATGCTTTGGGATGAGGCCGGGTTCCGTTTCCCGCTGTTGATCCCATGGGGGGAATGTCTGATCGTTTTGGGCGCGGGCACTCTGATGGCAACCATCATCGGGCTCTGGCCGGCTTACATGGCCACCCTGCTGGACATTCCCGAGGCCGTCGCCCAGGAATGATTAGGCTCCGAGCCGCTTTCGGATGGCTTGAATCAGATTTCAGGTTCTAACGGTTCGTCCTCGTCCGCTTTTCCCTCCAGGACAGGTCGGCGAACCCTGGGTTTTTCCTCCACCGGTTTTCCATTGCGCTGGCGGCTCAGATGGGTCGCCGCAAGATCCTCCAACAATGGGTTGAGGATGATGGCCGCCCCGGCCAGGGCCGCCCAGGCGGAATCCTCCTCCGGTTTTGATTGGGGTTCCGCAACCGTGGGAAGTGCAGGGACCGCATCGGGCAACGGAGGTGGAACCTGGATGATCTCCGCCAATGGGGGTGGATCCAGCAGGATTTTCACCACTTCCTGGTCGGTTGGCAAAAACCGGGCTTGTTGGTCCATGAGTGGCCTCGGGCTGATGGCTGATTAAAACCCATCTGACATCGGATCCATTATCGGTTCAAGGCCCAAATACTCCTGCCACCATCCACGGGCAGGCACACCCCGGTGATGAAGTCGTTCTCCACCAGAGATAAAACCGCTTGGGCAACATGGTCGGGAGTTCCTTCCCGCTGCACGAGTGTTGCACCAATCGCCTCCTCCCGCTCCGTGGGGGAAAGATCAGGCGGTAGCATCACCGGGCCTGGTTCCACGCAATTCACCCGTACCTTGGGGTTTCGTTTCCCCAGTTCCACAGCCAGCACGCGGGTCAGGATGGGGATGGATCCCTTGCTGGTGTGGTATGCGGCATATTCGGGATAGGGCCTCGTGATCGCCCAATCGCCCAAGGTGACGATGCAGCCTCCCGAGGGTTGGTTGGTCATCCATAAACCGGCTTTTTGGGCGATCAATGCGGTGGAAAGGACATTGGTGCGAAAGGCTTCCAAATAATCTGCCGCGGTCGTTTGCTCCAGCTTTATTGAATTCCAGGTCGAGGCACA
>JAFMJU010000039.1 GCA_017853285.1 Gemmataceae bacterium | reverse complement strand
AACCGGGTAACCCCTCGGGGCTCACTGAGCTGGAACTGCCGGCCCGCAGGCAGGTCGTCCCGCCCGATATTGTCAACGACCCGCCCCCCGGCTATCCCCCGCACGCCATGCCCATCGGCATTGTCGAGCAGGGACCAAATGCCTGGTTCAATGTCGAGTCGCTGTGGTGGTTCTCCAAGCCCAGCAAGTACCCGGTGCCCCTCGTCACCAGCGGCAGCCTGTCCGACAGCGCCCCTGGCGTGATCGGCCAGAAAAACACCGTCATTCAGGCCTTCCCCAGCGATGTCTCCTGGGGCACCTTCCACGGCATCCGCAACAACATGGGCATGTGGCTCGATGAGGAAGGCGTTTTCGGCATCGAGAACACCTTTTTCCTGCTCGAGCAGCGCACCTGGAACCAGAGCTTCGTCTCCAACTCGCAGACACCCTACATCGTCACCATCCCGTTCTTCGATGTGGCCAGCGGCGGCAACAACTCCATGTTGAACAAGCTGCTCGACACCACGCCGTTCCCCCTGCCACCGCTTTCCACCGAGATCACGGTGATGACCAAGCACCAGGTCTACGGCGATGACATCAACCTCATCAAGAACATCAGCCGCGACAATTGCTGCTCGGTCGACCTGCTCACGGGTGTCCGCTGGCTCCAGGTGACCGACGCCACCATCCTCGGCCAGACCACCCAGAACGATTACGGCGGCCTGATCGTCCCCCAACTCGGCTACGATGCCATCTCCACCAACAACAACTTCTGGGGCTGGCAGTTCGGCGGTCGCATCCGCGAGCAGTGGGGCAAGTTCATGCTCGAATCCATGGTGAAGATCGCCCTCGGCGGCTCCCAGCAGCGGGTCAACATCTCCGGGGCCAATCTCACCAACAATCCCGCCGCCGGCGGGGTCTTCGGCGGCCCGGGCTTCGTCTTCAGCCAGCCCAGCAACATCGGCGCCTACAACTTCACCCGTTTCGCGGTATTGCCCGAGTTCGGCGCCAAGCTGGCCTACAACTTCAACGACAACTGGAACATCAGCGTCAGTTACAACTTCCTCTACCTGTCCAGCGTCGCCCTCTCGGGCAACAACTTCGACAAGGTCACCAACCCCAATGTGGGCCTCACCCCCCAGGCTGCCCCCAACGGCATCCACCCCGCCTTCCTGAAGCAAAGCCAGGATTACTGGGTCCAGGGCGTTGGTGTGGGTGCTGAGTTCCGTTACTGATCCAAGGCCAATCTATCTTCGGATACCCGTCCCGGACTCCGGGGCGGGTATTGTTGCGTTATATAAATAAGTATATTTTATAATATCGAATTAGGGTTCAGGGAAATCCAGCCGTTGGGATTGTGCCAGGCATTCCGGACCAATCCCAAAACAACCGTGCATCTTGTGCTAGCCACAGACTCTGTAAGTGTTTATCGTGATGGGGAGAGTCTTTGTGTCCTTCCGGCTTGCCCTGATTGGCTGGACATTTCTTGGCTGTCCGCGATCTGTGGCTGGCGGTTTTCGACCTGGAGGTTGGAGCATGTTCCTTAGCCCCGCGGCCGTAGCAGGCCTCTTGGCCATTGTGGCGAGTGATCAATCTGCGTTGAAGATTGACAATTCACGGCTCACCTATGGCTCCCCGGGTCCCGACCGTTCCAGCGCCCAGGTCTTCCCCGGCGACGAGGTCTACCTCAGCTTCGAGCTGTCCGGTTTCCAGACCGACCCCAACGGCGTCGCCAAGGTGAAGCTCACCACCGAGGTCTTCGGCAAGGACGGCAAGCTCGAATACAAGCAAGACAGCGGCGAATCGCCCGCCCTCGACCTGTTCAAGGGTGGCAAGCTCCACCTCAACGCCCGCGTCGATGTCGGTAACAAGACTGCCGCCGGCACCTACAAGGTGAAGGTCACGGCCGTCGATGTGGTGGGCAAGGGCACCGCCTCGACCGAGAAGGAAGTCACCTTGCTCGAGCCGGCCCTCGCGGTGGTTCGCGCCGGCCTCTTCGCCGATCAGGCCCTCCGCGCCAGCTCCCAGGTGTTCGCCACCGGCCAGCCCGCCTTTGTGGGCTTCTCCGTCGTCGGCTTCACCCGCGAGGCCAGCACCAATCATCCCAAGCTGAAGGTCGAGCTGGTCGTCAAGGACGACAAGGGCGCGGTGGTTACCGACAAGCCCAACATCGCCATCGATGCCGCCCAGCCCAACAAGGTGCCCGCCACCACCCAGTTGCTGTCCGGCCAGTTCCAGATCCCCCTCAACAAGGCCGGCACCTTCACCCTTGAGATCAAGGTGACCGACCTGGCCACCAACAAGGCCAGCCAGCCCGCGGTCCTCAAATTGACCGTGGTGGATGTGAAATAACCGCGTCAGGGGGCCGCTGGCCTCCTGCCTGTTTCGCAAGACTCGTTTTCCAGGGTTTGGCCGATTGTCCGGTGGATTCGTTGTCCCGGAGCGATCGCCGCAGGAGACGCGCAAGATGTTCCGCAAGAAGGCTTGGCCTCTGATGTTGACGGTTGGCGCCTGCGTCACCTTGGCCGGTTGCGGCCAACGCAAGGTGGCGGACGCCAAGGGCAAGGGAACCCCTCCCGCTTCCACGCCCGGTCCGGGTGGCGTGGTGATCACCAGCGATCGTTCCGGTTCCGTCAAGTTGTCCAATAACGGCGCGGTGGCCGTCGCCAGCGCCAAGGGCACCGTGCTTGTCCAGGATGCTGGCAAGTTCAATGTGGCCGACAAGGGAGCGCAGATCGCCCCGGGGCAATCCGTGGTTTCCGCCGGTGGCGCCGTTCTCATGGCGAACGGGGTCGAGGTGGAGTTGCTTGCCGACCTCACCGGCAACGACCCCATGCCCGTCGTGACCTCAGGCCTGACGGTCCTCAAGCCCTCCGAGGGCATCGATTTCGAGTTCCAGCTCGCTCCCGGCCGTATCGACCTCGAGAACAAGAAGTCCTCCGGGCCCGCCAAGGTCCGAATCCATGCCGCCGGTCACAAGCATGACCTCGAGCTGGTTTCGCCGGGCGCCCGCTGCGCCATCGAGACTTACGGTCGCCTGATGCCTGGCACCCAGTTCGACCCCGAGGCGTCACCCGAGAACGCCATCAAGCCCGTTGGTCGAGGTCTTTTGGTGGTCATCAAGGGCGAGGTCGCCTACTCCGACCACGACACCTTCATGAAGATGACCGAGCCGCCCGGCCGTTCGTTGTTGAATTTCGACAGCAAGGACGGCCACGAACCGGTGCCAAGCCACCTCGACAAGGTGCCCGCCTGGGTTCTTTCCGATGCCAAGGAACCCTCCGCCGCCAAGCACCTCGCGATGGTGAAGGAGATCGAGTCCAAGCTGGCCGAGAAGGGCGATATCGCCGCGGTCATCGACGAGTATGGCTCCAGCGGTGATCCGGCAAAGCGCATCGCCGCCGTCCACCTGGCTGCCGCCGTGGGCGACCTGCCCCGCATCTTCATGACCGTCAACCGCTCTCCCCATCCCGATGTGGTGGACGAGGCGATTGTCGCCATTCGCCATTGGCTGGGTAGTGGCCCCAACCGCGCCAAGGCCATGTACGACTTCCTCCTCAAGGGCATCCCCGAGCTGGTGGAGAAAACGGGTGGCAAGCACGGCGGCCCCGCCACCCCGGCCCAGGCGGTAATCCTCATCGACCTGTTCATCGGGTTCACCGAGGAGCAGAAGATCCAGCCTTCCACCTACAAGTATCTGCTGAAGCTGCTCTCCAATGAGAGGTCCGCCATCCGGGGTGTCGCTTCCTGGTACCTCAATCACATGGTTCCCGACGGGGTCCGCTTCGGCTTCAATCCCAACGATCCCGAGGAGGCCCGCGCCAAATCGGTCAAGCAGTGGGAAACCAGGCTGACCGAACTCAAGCTCCTTCCGGTGGCGGCTCCCGCCCCCAAGGCGCCAGCGGCTCCCAAGAAACCTTGATGCCTTGCCCGCCCGGTTGGGCGGGTTCGGCTGGTCTGACACACGGAAGGGCCTGGGGCCCGGGTAGGTTCTGGAGGTGAATCCCATGTTTCTCGGCATGCGCAAACTGCTGACGGTCGGCATCCTGGCGCTCGGCGCCGGTTCCGCCTCCGCACAGTTCGGTGGCGGGGGTTTTGGTGGTGGCTCGTACGGCATGGCCGGCTACGGCGGTGGCGGCTGGGGTGGCTACTACCCCGGTCCCTACGGCGGCTACATGCAGGGCCTGGCCTCGGTGACCAACGCCAACGGCCAGTACCAGATGCAGATCCAGCAGGCCCGCGTCGAGCAGCAGCAGGCCGAGCAGGCCCGCTACAAATCCCGCCTCGACTGGGACAAGACCCGCATCGAGGAGACCAACCTCCGCAGCCAGGAGGCCACCGCCAATCGCGAATACCGCGAGAATGTGCGCGAGCAGGCCCGGCAGGAGACCCTCAACTGGAGCCGCAAGGACCCACCCGCCCACTACATCTACGAGGGTGTGGCCCTCAACGCCATCGCCGACGAGATCAAGCAGCTCCAGCTCGACAGCAATCTCCGCGGCCCGCAGATCCTGGTCGACCAGGACATCCTCAACCGCATCAATGTCAACGACGGCACCAATACCTCCGCCGCCGCCGGCCTCTCGGTCATCAAGGCCAACGGGTCCCTCAACTGGCCGGTCATCATGCGTTCCCGCGATTTCGAGCCCATCCGCAAGGTCCTCGACCAGCAGGTGGCCACCGCCATCCGCATGGTCCGCTCCGACAGCCTCGACGCCGAGACTTACACCAACCTGCAAAAGGAGGCCGAGAAGCTCCAGAAGTACATCGACAGCCTCGTGGGCGACATGCGCCCCGATGACTACATCCGCGCCAACCGGTTCTCCACCAGTCTCGACAAGGATGTGGTCCTCCTGGGTGGTGACAACGCCAAGAAGTACTTCTCCGGTGACTTCAAGCTGTCAGGCTCCAGCGTCGCCGAGGTGCTCGACAACATGTTCAAGTCGGGCCTCAAATTCGCCGCCGCCGGCGACTCCGACCGCCAGGCCTACAACGCCTTCTACAACTCGCTGTTGCAGTACGATGCCGGCCTGCAGCAACTCGCCGGCCCGGCCAAGCCCGCCGCCCCCGGCAAGGGCCCTGCCTTCCTGCCCGAGCCCTAATCGTTCGGGATGAAAACGGCTATCATCAACCCCGGGCGCCTGCCCGGGGTTGTTTCTTTTCAGGGGGCTATTCCATGTTCCAGCGCAGACAGTGGCTTGCCGGTGTGGCGGCTTCAGGGGCCTTGGCGGCAACCCGCCCGATCCAGGCCTCCTCCGGCGGGGCGCTGCCGCCGGGTATGGCCACCCGCCCCTACCGCATCGGTGTCTCCACCTACTCCTTCTGGCATTTCAAGGGAAAGCCGGTCCCAATTATTGATTGCATCGAGCAGGCTGCCCTCATGGGCTTCGACGGCGTCGAGATCCTCCATGTCCACATGGAAAAAGACGCCGAGGCCCGCGGCCGCAAGGTCAACGGGGCCCTGCTCAACGAGATCAAGCAGCACGCCTTCTCCGTGGGCATCCCACTGATGGGTTTCTCCACCCACCAGGGCTTTGTCTCGCCGGATCCCGAGGTGCGCAAGAAGAATATCGCCCACACGGCCGAGTGCCTCCGCCTCGCCCACGAGCTGGGCATCCCCACTATCCGCGTCAACACCGGCCGATGGGGCACCATCAAGAGCTTCGATGATCTCATGGCCAATAAGGGCCGCGAGCCCGTTCCCGAGGGCCGCACCCTCGACGAGGGCTTCGGCTGGGTCAAGCAATGCTTCGACGAGCTGGTCCCCACCGCCGAGAAATACGGCGTGGTGATGGGCCTCGAGAACCACTGGGGCCTCGGGCGCGAGGCCACCGGCGTTCTCCGCGTCATCCGGTCGGTCAATTCCCCCTGGCTTCGCGCCACCATGGACACCGGCAATTTCCTCGAGGACGCCTACGACCAGATGAAGGCCCTCGCCCCCCAGGCCGTCCTGATCCAGGCCAAGACCTATTTCGGTGGCGGCGAGTGGTACACCCTCGACACCGACCATGCGAAGGTTGCCTCCATCCTGCGCGATTCCGGCTACCGCGGCTGGATCTCGCTGGAGATGGAAGGCAAGGAAGATCCCAAAACCGCTGTTCCCAAAAGCCTTGAGCTGCTGCGCAAAGCCTACTCCTGATCGGGGCTTGGTCTGATGATCCCTTCGGCGGTCGCATGTCTGCTGCTGTTGCTGGCCCGGGATGTCGCACCCGAGCCGCCCGCCCCACCCCTGCCGCCGGCGGTGGCCATGGATCAGATCAGATTGGTCCCGGTGGGTGCAACGGTTGACCCATCGCCCCTGTCCAGCCTCACCGGGCCCAGGGGCATGGTCGCGGTTTTTCTGTCGTTCGACTGCCCCATGGCCCGAAGCTACCTTCCCAAGCTGGGCCGCCTGGCTGCCAGTTTCAAGGCATCCGGCATCAACCTGGTCGGCATCCTCCCAGCCGACTGCCTTCCTGCCTCCCAGCCGAAACACGCGGAGTCCTTCCGCCTGCTCGAAAAACGCGCCAAAGAGTTGGCGGTCACCATCCCCCTGTGGCTCGATTCGGCGGGCGAATTGCAAAAGGCTCTCGATGCCCGTGTCACCCCCGAGGCCTTTCTCCTCGATGCCAAGGGAAGGGCCGTCTACCGCGGCCGGATGGATGACGCCTACTCCGCCCGGCTCGAGCACCGGGGCAGGGTGGATCGCGAGGATCTTGTCCTGGCCGTGGAATCCATGCTGGCGGGCAAGCCGTTGGAGCTGCCGTCCACTCGTGCCTACGGCTGCGCCCTGGCCCGCCCGGCACCAGCCAAGGCCGCGGTTCCCGGTGTGCCGTCCTATCACGGCGCCGTGGCGCCCATCCTCAAGGCGCGCTGTGCTTCCTGCCACAGTGCCGGGGCACTGGCCCCCTTCGCCCTGGCGAATTACGACGACGCGCTCCGCTGGGCCGAGGATATTCGCGATTTCACCAAGGCCCGCCGCATGCCCCCCTGGCTGCCCGCCACCAGCGTGCCCCTGCGCGATTGCCGCCAGATGCCCGATTCAGAGATCCAAACACTCGCGCGCTGGGTCGATGGCGGCTGCCCGGAAGGCGAAAAACCCTTAGGTCAGCTTGCTGCTGCCACGCGGGTAGAAACCGAAACATGGGCCCTGGGCCCTCCAGACCTCATCCTCGACGCCGGCGCCGATGTCGAAGTCGCCCCCGAGGGGAAGGACCTGTTCCGTTGCCTGGTCCTGCCCACCGGCCTCAAGGAGGGCCGTTTCGTCACCGCCTATGAGGTGAAGCCCGGCAACCAGGCCGTGGTCCACCACATGGTGAATTTTCTCGATGACAAGGGCCGCGCCCGCAGGCTGCAGCAGAAATTCACCGAGCCTAAAGGTTCCTCGGACAAGGGCCCAGGCTATAACTTTTCCACCGGCCCCGGCTTCTTCCCGCCAACCGGCGATCTGGGCGGCTGGGCACCCGGCAGCACCCCCCATAAGCTCAGCCCGGGCGTGGGCTATTGGCTTCCAGCCGGCACCGATGTGGTGATGCAGGTCCATTACCATCGCACCGGCAAGCCCGAGAGGGATCGCTCCCGGCTCGGCCTTTATTTCGCCAAGCCCGACGAGAAAATCACCCATCCTTTCCAGGTGATCCCGGTTGGCGGCCTGTTCCTCACCATTCCCGCTGACAATCCCTCCTACGCCGTCGCCGGCAAGGTGTTTCTGTGCGAGGATTGCACGCTGCACATGCTGATGCCCCACATGCACCTGCTGGGCAAATCAATCCGCCTCACCGCGCAGAAGCCCGGGCAGCCCGAGCAACTCCTGCTCGATATCCCACGCTGGGACTACAACTGGCAGGAGCATTATTTTCTGGAACAGCCCATGCGCTTGCCCAAGGGCACCCGGCTCGCGGTGGAGGCCGTCTACGACAACAGCCGCCTCAATCCCCGCAATCCCCACAGCCCCCCCAAGACCGTCCTCGTGGGCGAGGGCACCAACAACGAGATGTGCTTCGGCTTCTTCGGCCTCACCCGCGACTCAGGCGGCCCCGTTTCCGTCTCACTCACCCCCGGCGGCTTCCCCCTCCGCCGCCTGGGCGACCTCCCCAAATAGCCCACCCCAAGCTAGCCCCACAGGCGACCCGGGTGCGGCAGCGCCCGGGCCACTGGCGCAATCAAAAACCTTATCCCCACACCCCCGAAAAAAAGCCCCCTCCCTGTCTCACACAGGGAGGGGGCTTTCAAAGGTTGGATGTCAAAAACCAGCGCCAAAAAGGACTACTTCAGCCCCCCCAGATAAGCCAGCAAATCCAAAAACTCGCCCGGCGACATCGCCCCGGCCAGGCCCTCGGGCATGCTGCTCTGCTTCAAAATCTTCTTGTCCTCGATGTCCGCGGTCTTGATGGTTTTCTTCTCCTTGCCGTCGAAGATCACCACCTCATCCTTGGTCTCGCTCACCACCAGACCGTTGATGGTCTTGCCGTCCGAGGTGGCGATCACGGTGGCGTAATACTTCTTGTCCACCTCCGCGTTCGGATTGATGACCGATTCCACCAGCTTCAGCGCGTTCATGCGCATCGCCACCTTGTCCAGCACCGGGCCGAATTCAGACCCCTCGCTGCCGGCCTTGTGGCAGGCCGTGCAATTCCGCAGGAATACCGCGCGGCCCTTGTTGGCGTCGCCGCCCTTCATGTCGGCGATCGCTTGCATGGCCTTGTTCTTCGCCTCCTCCGGTTGCGGATCCTTGCCCAGCAGCACCTGGAGGTGCGGGATCATCCCCGCCACCCGCTTGTCCGCGGCCAGCAATCCTTCCAGAATCTTCCGTTGCTCCGGGCTGTCCTTGGCAAGCTCGCCCTTCACATAGGCCGGCTGCCAGGTCTCCATATTCGCCCCAAGCGCGGCGTCGCAGGTGTAGGTCACCCAATAATCCTTCGCCCAGGTGGTCATCGCCTTCAGCACCGCGTCCATCGCCTGGGCGTTCGGGAAGAAGCTCAGGCCACGCACCGCCTCGGTCACCACGCGTGGATGCTTGTCCTGGCTGGCCGCGCGCAGCAGGTCCTGCGCACCGGCGATGCGTTCCCGCTCATCCGCCAGCACATGCGTGGCCGCCGCCCGGGCTTCAGGAGTCTTGGCAGCCAGCACCCGCCTCAGCAGCGCCACATCGTTCTGGTGGAATCCCTGACGCACCCACAGCGCCTCGGTCAGCAACCGGTCCGTCGCCGGGTCGTTCTCGTTCAAGTTCCCCACCCAGGCGTCCAGCGCCGGCAAAACATCCCCGGCCGGCCGCGCCTGGATCTCCCGGCGCACCCGGTAGCGGGTCCGCCATTCCGGCTCACGCAGTTGGTTCAGCAGTTCCGTCACGGTTTTGCCGTGCTGGGTCACCGGCTGCAGCAGGGGTTTTTCCTTGTACACCAGGCGGTAAATACGCCCGTGCACATGGTCGCGGTTCGGGTCGCGCTGCGAGTACTGCATGTGGCCGATCAGCGGGTTGGCCCAGTCGCCAAACCACAGCGCGCCGTCGGGCCCGAACTGCGGGTCCACCGGGCGGAAGTGCTTGTCGGTCGATTTGATCAGGTCAAAGGCCGTTTTCGGGTCGGCCGGATTCTTCCGCACCCGCTCACCCTTGAAGCCGCCGCCGTCGTCCATGAAGGTCCACCGCGGGATGCCGTTCATGTTGATCACGCAGGCGTACAGGAACTGCCCCTGGATATCCTCGGGGAAATGCCGGCTGTGGATGAAGTCGCTCCCCACCACGGGCCGCATCCCCTCGGTGTTGAACACCGGGTTCAAGCCTTTCCGCCCCCGGTACTGCGCGCCCGAAAGCGGCGTGTCCCAGTGCTGCACCGCCATGGTGCCGTCGCCGCAGAAGCCTTGGCCCCATTGGTCGAACACATAGCACCACGGGTTGCCGTAGCCCGGGGTCACGAAATGCCGCACCTTCCAGGTCCGTGGATCCAGCACATAAGAACCGGGCGTTCCGAAGTTGCGGAACGGCCCCCAGGGGGTCTCCAGCGTGGTGCTCATCGCCACGCCTTCCAGCATGTGCAGAAGCCCGCCGTTGTTGAATTCAAAGGCGCCCATCGTGTGGTGCGTGTCCTCGGTGGCCAGGCCGTCCAGCACATGCACCACCTCGTCGGCCTTGTCGTCGCCGTTGGTGTCCTTCAGCCACAACAGCCGCGGCTGGTCGGTCACGATCACGCCGCCGTTGTAGAACTCAAACCCCGTGGGGCATTGCAGCTTGTCGTAGAACACGGTGCTCTTGTCGGCCTTCCCGTCGCCGTTGGTGTCTTCCAGGATCACCAGCTTGTCGCTCGGCTTCGGGTCGCCCGGCTTCCACTGCGGGTAGCTGGGCATCGTGCTCACCCACAGCCGGCCCTTCGCGTCGAAGCTCATCTGCACCGGCTTGGCGATTTCGGGGAACTTGCTCTCATCCGCGAACAGCTTGATCTCAAAGCCTTCCGGCACCGTGCAGCTCTTGATCAGTTCGTCCGGCGGCAGGATCTTCGGCCCGCCCTCCGCGTTCTCGCTGTAGCGCTGCTGCGGCACGCCGAAACGGGTCTGCGGCGTGAACAGGTCGCCGGTCTTCGAGTCATCCGGCCTGGCGGCAACTTCCTTGCCCGCCGCGATGTCCCACACATACTGGTCACGCACCGCCGCCATCGCGCGGATCTTCAGGTATTCCCGGGGGAAGGTCTCCGTGTCCCAGGTCCGCCGACCGCCGTAGACATACCACCCGTTGATCATCCGGTAGTCCTGCAGGTGCACCCACGACTTGTCGTTGACCGCGTCACGCAGCTTGGCGAATCGCGCCTCGTCCGCGGCCTCCTTGGCCTTGCCGCCGAAAAGCCCCTCGTCCAGCAGGCGTCCCACCAGGCGGTCACCCGCCTCCGTCAGGTGGCAACCGTTGATGGTCAATCGCGCGTTGGTGCGTCCGTCCATGGCGGCCAGCGTGGGGCTGAACAGGTCCACAAACGCCAGACCCCGCTTCTCCGCCACACGCCTGGTGGCTTCCACATAGGGCTTCAGGGCCGCGTTCCGCTCCCCCGCGTCGGGCAGAAGGGGGTCACCCGTTTTTTCAAATGCGACCGGCGAGATCAGCACGAAACGGGGCGCGCTGCCCGCGTCATCCCGCGCATACTTCTTCGCGGTTTCGTCCAGGAAGGATTCATAGGTCCGCTCATAGTCAGCCACACCCGCCACGCCCTTGTACGATTCGTTGAAGCCGAAGAAGCACAGGAAGGTGTCGGCGTTGAAGCTGCGCAGCGGGTCATCGATCTTCGTGTAGTCGCTGGGGCGCTGGCGATTGCCCACCTCGTCCGCAGGCCGCGCGAAATTCCTGACCACCAGCTTCTTGTCGGCGTGCCGCAGGTGCAGCAGCGTCTCGAAGTTGCCGAACAGGTTGAAGCGTTCCGCCAGGCTGTTGCCCACCAGCGCGATCCGTTCCCCCGCAACCACTTCCAGCGGCAGCTTGCTGGGTGGCAGCGCTTCCTTCTTTGGCCGGGGCTTGGGTTTGAACGCTTCCTCGATCGATTGGTTTTGCTGGCTGACAACCGTTCCGGGAGCCAGAGTCACCATCCAGGCGGCCAGACAGGCCATCAAACCGGTAGACACACGCTTCATGGGGCTAAATTCCGTCAAAGGCGGGAAATACGAGCGAATCTGCCTCCCATCATTCCATAAACCGGCCGTGAATCCAATCATTTTCACCACCCGTTCTCCCTTTGCTTCCCCGGGTTTTCGCAGGTAAACTGGAGAAGCCTTCCTGATCCAACGGAATCGCTTCCGCCACGCCTGCTGGGTTCCTTGGTTTTGTTCCCCGTTCAGGGTGACCGCGCATGCTTCGCCACCATTGGGTCCCGGCCTTTTGCTTCCTGTTCGCCATTGCCGGCGTTTCAGGCGCCGGGCCGGCCGAGGAATTTTTTGAGAACAAGGTCAGGCCGGTTCTGGTGGACCAGTGCTTCAAATGCCACTCGGAAGGGGAAGGGCGCAAAATCAAGGGTGGCCTGCGCCTCGACACCCGCGCCGGTCTGCTCAAGGGAGGTGAGTCCGGGCCCTCCATCGTCCCCGGCGATCCCGACAAGAGCCTGCTGGTAAAAGCCATCCGCTACCAGGATGACCTGCAGATGCCCCCCAAGGGCAAACTGGCCGACCCCGTGGTCGCCGACATCGTCCAATGGGTCAAGGATGGCGCCGTCTGGCCGGGCGACACCAGTTCCGGCCCTGCCAAAAAGGAAGAGTTCAACATCTCCGCCCGCAAGGCCGCCCATTGGTCATGGCGCCCCTTGGCCGATGTCCAGGTGCCCGCCGGGCAAGGCGACCCCATTGACCGGCTGCTGGCCGCCGCCCGCCAGGCCAATGGCGTGGGCGAGGCCCCCCCGGCTTCCAAGGTGACTATCCTTCGCCGTCTTTCGTTCGACCTGACCGGCTTGCCCCCCACCGCGCAGGAACTGGAAGCGTTCCTGGCTGACGAGTCTCCAAGCGCCCTCGAGCGCCAGGTCGATCGGCTGCTAGCCTCCCCCCGTTTCGGCGAGCACTGGGCCCGCCACTGGCTCGATCTGGTTCGCTACGCCGAAACCCGCGGCCACGAGTTCGATTTCCACACACCCAATGCCTGGCAGTACCGCGATTACATCATCCGCGCCCTCAACGCCGATCTCCCGTACAACCAGTTGCTCACCGAACACCTCGCCGGAGACCTGCTCAAGAAACCCCGCCTCAACCCCGAGAAGGGCTTCAACGAATCCGTCCTCGGCACCGGGTTCTTCTTCCTGGGCGAGGAGGTCCACAGCCCCGTCGATGTCCGCCAGGATGAGGCCGACCGCTTCGACAACCGCATCGATGTGCTGGGCAAAACCTTCCTGGGCCTCACCGTCGCCTGCGCCCGCTGCCACGACCACAAGTTCGATGCCATCAGTGCCGCCGATTATTATTCCCTCTACGCTGTCCTCGAAAGCACCCGCTACCGTCTGGTCCGCTTCGACGCCATCGAGGCGGAGAAAAAACTGGCCGAAGAATTGGCGGCCCTGCGCTTCGTCCGCCGCGCCGATCTGGCCAAGGCCCTCCAGGCCGATCTGAAACCATTGGCCGACCAGTGGGAAAAACTGATGGCCGCGGTGTCGGACCTGGCGCGCAAGTATCTGGGCAAACCGACCGATACAGAAGTGCTTGCAGCCATCCGCCAGCGTGCCAAGGATGATCAACTCAACCCCGCATGGCTTGAGAAGCTGGTCACAGCGGCTATCGCGCCCAACCTGAAGCCTGAAGACCCCCTCCGCGCCCTGCTGATGCCTCCGGCAAAACCACCCACCCCGGATCCGGCCACCCGTGTGCTGGTCGATTACGCCAGCCTGGTTCCGGCCCAGTGGATTCAGGATGGCGAATCCTTCGGTCCCGGTCCCGCCACCCTTGGCGCGCCGCGACTTTCCTCCTCAAAGTCCGGTTGGTCCATCAACACCGAGACTGCCGCCCGCCGTGACGCCTTCTGGCCCGAACCTCGCATCGCACCCGGCCAGCAGCTCGATCCCGGCAGCCTTGCCTACCAGCGCGCGGGCAACACGCTCATCACTCCCACCTTCACCGTGGGTTCCGGCCAGGTGAAGCTGTTGGTCTCCGGCAAAGGGCGACTGTACGCCGCCGCCGGATCCCATGTGATGGTCATGGGGCCGCTCCACGGGGAGATGGTGGCCGGGTTCGACCATGGC
>JAFMJU010000489.1 GCA_017853285.1 Gemmataceae bacterium | reverse complement strand
TCACACCCTTTCCTTGAACGCCTTCACCTGGTCGCGGATGGCGCGCTCGGTGGGCAGGCGCTCCATGGAGCTGGCGCCGTAGAAGCCGTCGCAGGCCTTCAGGCGCGACAGCACATAGCGGGCGTCTTCCGGCTCGGCGATGGGGCCGCCGTGGCAGATCACCAGGCAATCGGGGCGGATGGTCTTCACCGCATCGACAATGGCGCCCACATCGCGCACACTGTCGTCCAGCGTGCGGGCCGTCTTGGCGCCGATGCTGCCGGCGGTGGTCAGGCCCATGTGTGCCACCACCATGTCGGCCCCGGCTTTCGTCATGGCGCGGGCCTCCTCGGGGTTGAAGGCGTAGGGGCTGGTGAACAGGTCTTTTTGGTGGGCGGCGGCGATCAGGTCCACCTCCTTGTCGTAGCCCATGTCGGTCTCTTCCAGGTTCTGGCGGAACTGGCCATCGATCAGGCCCACGGTGGGGAAGTTCTGCACGCCCGAGAAGCCCATGCTGATCAACTGGTCGAGGAAGTGGTCGCGCAGCAGGAACGGGTCGGTGCCGCAAACACCTGCCAGCACCGGGGTGTGCTTCACCACGGTGAGCACCTCGCGGCCGAGTTCCAGCACGATCTCGTTGGCGTTGCCATAGGGCATCATGCCGGCCAGTGAGCCGCGGCCAGCCATGCGGAACTTGCCCGAGTTGTAGATCACCAACAGGTCGATGCCGCCGGCCTCGGCCGCCTTGGCGGACAGCCCCGTGCCAGCGCCGCCGCCGATGATGGGGATGTTGTCTGCCCGCAGCTTGCGGAACCGGGTGAGCATGTCGTGTCGTTTGCCGGCCATGAGGAAACTCCGTGCTTGGGGCGTGTCAGCCAATGAGCTTTTGGTATGCGGCCACCAGCGTTTCGGCAAACGCCGGGTCGTTGATGTGCAGGGGGCTTTCCACCACCGTGTGGCCTGGTTTGGCTGTGAGCTGGCTTTTCAGCCCGGCAACCAGCGCCTGCAGGGCCTCGGGGCTGTGGAACGGTTTGCCGGCGGCATCGAGGGCGGACACGCCTCCCTGCGGGATCACCAGTGTCCAGCGGCCTGAAGCCTGCTCCAGCTTGCGACCGATCCACGCGCCGATCTGGCGGTTCTCCTCCACGGTGGTGCGCATCAGCGTCACCTGGGCGTTGTGGATGTGGAATTGGCGGCCTTCAAAGCGCGCGGGCACGGTATCCCTGGCGCCGAAGTTCACCATGTCGAGCGCGCCCAGGCTGAGCACATAGGGGATGCGCTTGGCCAGGATGACATCCATGCGGTCGGGGCCGGCGGTGAGCACGCCGCCCACACACTCATCCGCCACCTCGGTGGTGGTGACATCCAGCACACCCTGCACCAGATCGGCTGCGACCAGCTTTTCCATGGCCCGCCCGCCGGCGCCGGTGGCGTGGAAGACCAGCACCTCGTTGCCAAGGGCTTCCATCAAGGAACGGACCTTGGTGACGCACGGGGTGGTCACGCCGAACATGGTGGCGGCCACCAGCGGTTTGCCTGATGGCGGCAGTGGTTTCTCGCCGGCCCGCACCATGCCAGCCAGGGCTCCGGCCGCGCGTGCCAGCACGGTGGCGGAGATGCGGTTCACGCCGGCCAGATCCACCAGCGCCGGCACCAGCACCAGGTCGGACTCTCCCACATAGCCGCGGGTCTCGCCGCTGGCCATGGTGCTGACGATCAGCTTGGGGATGGTGAGGGGCAGGGCGGTGAAGGCGGTGCTGCACAGGATGGTGCCGCCGCTGCCGCCCATGCCAAACAGGCCGGCCACTTCGCCGGCTTGATGCCGGGCCAACAGCCAGTCGCGCAGGGCCCGGGCCATGGCGGCCACGGCCTGGCCGCGGTCGGGCTGTTCCCACGGGCAAGGCTGGGTTGTGGCGATGTCAGCGGGGCGCAGATCCAGACCGCCGGGGCCACCGGGGCCGGCGTTCACGCTGGCGTCCACGGTCACCACCGGCAGGCCCCAGGCCTTCAATTGGTCCGCGGCGAAGAGCAACTCATCCTTCTTGGTGTCGGCGGTGCCCACCACGAAGACTTTTTTGGCGCTGGCCATGGGATTTGGTCCCGGAAGAGGATGCAAGCCGGGGTGGAACTTTCGTTCCATTCCGGGGGGTTGGCAGGATCAGGATGTTGTACCATGGAAAGGCCCCGTTTTGCTGAATGGGAACGGGGCTCCAGGATGGAAGGGAAGGGGTTGTCCCATGCTGAAGATCGCCCGTTTGCCCAAACTGTTGGCCGGTCTGCTGGCCGTGGCCTGTTTGTCTCTGGGCGCCACGGAAGCCCGGGCCACCTGGCTCCGTTTCGGCTGCGGGCCGTATGGCTACGGTGTGGCCAGCGGTTTCGGCTGGGGTGGTTACAGCTTCGGCTACCGCTCTTACGCCTTCGGCCCGGCCTGGGGTTGCGGGCCCTGCTACCGGCCCTTGTGCGCTCCGGTGGCCTTCTACCGGCCGTATCCCTACCTGGGGTATTCCTCCTTCTATTCGTATCCGGCCTATGGTTTCGCGCCGCTCGCCTACGGCGGGGTGTGGTCCTACGGCCCGGGATTTGGATTCAATCCGGTCTTTTTGCCCAACGAGGCCAAGCCACCCGTTGAGGCGGAATTCCTCCCCTTGGACAAAGCCGCCAGGGTGGCCAAACCCGCCGCGGTGCGCGCGGTCATCTCCAGCAGCCCGCTCGACCGGGGGATCGCCGCGCTGGAGGCCGGCAACTACGGCCAGGCCAGCCGCGACCTGCAAAAAGCCGTGGCGGCCGAGCCCCGCTCGGTAAAATCGCGCTGGCTCCTGGCGCAGTCGCTGTGGCTGACCGGCAAGTACAACGATGCCGCCGCGCAGGCCCGCCGGGTGCTGGATGATCCCACGGTGGACACGGCCCGGCTCACCGAAGACAGCCGGTTCCTGGCGCAGTCGCCCTTCTGGGAAACCGGGGTGGAGCGGTTGCGGCAGGCGCGTGTGGCGTTTCCGGCCGACAAGAACCTGATCCTGCTCGAGGCGGTGGCCCTGCAGGCGGATGGCCAGAACCAGAAGGCCAACCCGCTGTGGCGGAAACTGTCCACCGACCCGGTGG
>JAFMJU010000488.1 GCA_017853285.1 Gemmataceae bacterium | reverse complement strand
GGCAAGGGTGGATCCCTGCGGCATGGAGGCACTCATCCGCGTAGATATTTCCCACACCCGAAATCACGGCTTGGTCCAACAACACAGCCTTGATGGCCCTGCTTGTCTTCGACAGGGATTTTTTCCAATCTTGGAGTGGGCAGTCCCAGGGTTCGGGCCCCAATCGGTGCTTTTCAAAAAAGGCCTCCAACTCATCCTGATTCCCAGCCAGATAAAAGCCCCCAAAACGTCGAACATCCCGAAACCGAAGCGCTCCTGTTTCTGAAGAGCCCCCGCCTTTTTTTGGCATGACCCGGCCCGCCAGATTTTGGGTCCGGGCTAGCTCAAACCGCAGGTGAACATGGTCCTGGGGTAGGAAAGTGTCACTTACCGAATCGCCACCCGGACTAAAGGTCAATTGACCAGTCATTCCCAAATGGGCGATGAGCTTCGGACATCGTGAATCCTTTTCACCCACGCACGATTCGTCATCCTTGCCCAGATAAAAAACCAGCCATTTGGCACGCCTTTTCACATCCAGAAAAGTCCAGCCTTTGACACGACTTGTCCAGCCTTGTTGCCAAGGCAAACGTAATTTTTTGCCGCTCCACCAGGCGCGCAAGATGGTTTTGCCCACCACAAGGGGCCTCAAGTCCCTGGCAACGGTTTCCACCTCGGGCAGTTCTGGCATGATCCTGTCACCCAAACCTTGGCTAGCTCAATCTAGCTGCGGTCCTTCCAATCCTTGACCGGTCGATTCCGCCAATCTACGGTAACCTAATAGCCAGGCTACAATCATAAACATTCGGACATTCGCCCAAAAACCAGCCCGAAAGCTGGTTGAAAGCCCGGAAGTTGGACCCGGGCCCCTGGGGATGATTTCTGAATAATTCCTGAGCCGGAGTCCGACCGGCCCGGCAACCATGGAAACTATCCTCCATGTCCAAGGCAGTCGCTTCGGTTCCAGACAAGGCCGGCAGGTACGGTGATTTCGGGGGCCGATATGTGCCCGAGACACTGGTGGCGGCCCTCGATCAACTGGAGGCCTCCTATGCGGACGCCATGCGAGACCCCGCGTTCCGCCAAACCTTCGAGCATTATCTGAAGGACTTTGTCGGCCGTCCCACCCCGTTGCACTTCGCGGAACGCCTGACAGCCCTGGCTGGCGGGGCCAGGATTTTTCTCAAAAGGGAAGACCTGAACCACACCGGTGCCCATAAGATCAACAACGCGCTCGGCCAGGCGCTTTTGGCGAAACGGATGGGCAAAACCAGGATTATCGCTGAAACAGGGGCCGGCCAACACGGCGTGGCAAGTGCCACCGCCTGCGCGCTGCTGGGCCTTCCTTGCACGGTATACATGGGCGAGGAAGATGTCCGCCGCCAAAAGCTCAATGTTTTCAAAATGCGGGTGATGGGGACAACCGTCCAACCGGTAACCACAGGAAGCCGCACATTGCGGGACGCAGTCAACGAGGCGATGCGCGACTGGATGGGTAGCGTCCAGAACACCCACTACATTCTGGGTAGCGTGGTTGGCCCGCATCCTTTCCCTCAAATTGTCAGGGATTTTCAGTCGGTCATTGGCAGGGAAACCCGCGAGCAATGCCTGGAAAGGCTCGGCAGACTGCCAGACACAGTGGTGGCCTGCGTGGGCGGAGGAAGCAACGCGGCAGGCATGTTCCATCCTTTTGTCGAAGATGCCTCCGTTCAATTGGTTGGGGTGGAAGCCGGCGGGCGGGGTGTCCAACCCGGGCACCATGCCTCCACCCTTAACTTCGGGCAACCGGGAGTGCTCCACGGCACCTACAGCTATGTCCTCCAGGATGAGGATGGGCAAACCGCCGATGTGCATTCCATTTCGGCCGGCCTGGATTATCCCGGTGTTGGCCCCGAGCATAGCTATTGGAAGGAGACCGGCAGAGTCACCTACACCGCCTGCGAGGACGGGGCTGCCTTGGAAGGTTTCAACATTTGTTCCCGCATGGAAGGGATCCTTCCTGCGCTCGAAACCTCCCATGCGATTGTGGAAACCCTGCGTCTGGCCAAGCAAATGCCCAAGGACAAGATTTTGGTCCTTTGCTTTTCCGGGCGCGGCGACAAGGACTGCTATGAGGTTGCCCGGCTACAGGGCTTGGATCTCGAAGGAAACTAGGCCCACCAATGACTCCCCTCGCCTCCACCTTTTCCAACCTGCGGGCCAAGAAGCTCAAGGCTTTCATCCCATTCATCAGCCTTGGCGATCCGAACCTGGAAGCGACAAAGGTTTTCCTCGCTGAATTGGCCAAGGCTGGCGCCACGGCCATGGAATTGGGATTTCCTTACTCCGACCCGATCGCGGACGGAGCCGTCATCCAGGCCAGTTATACCCGGGCACTTGCCAACCGGACCAGCATGGCCGAACTGCTGCGTTTCGCCCAATCCCTGCAAGTGAATGGCGACATTTCCAGCACACCCCGGGTGGCTATGCTGAGCTACAGCCTGATTCACCGGAAAGGGGCAGAAAACTTTGTTGAACAAGCCAAGTCATCCCATATCGCAGGACTGATTGTCCCCGATCTTCCGGTGGAGGAATCCACCCATTTGCTGGCCCTAACGCGCAAGGCGGGGCTCGATCTCATCCAGTTGGTCACCCCAACCACGCCGAAAGAAAGGGCCAAGCGCATCCTCGATTCGAGTTCAGGTTTTGTCTACTGCGTGAGCGTTGCAGGAATCACCGGGGAAAGGAGGGAGCTCCCACCCGAACTGCTGGAGCAGTTGGCCTGGCTCAGAAGCCAAACAGACCTCCCCCTTTGCGTCGGTTTTGGAATCAGCCGGCCGGACCAGGTTGAAACCCTTCGGGACCACTGTGACGGGGTCATTGTGGGCAGCGCCTTGGTCAGGCTATGTGGGCAAGTCGGCAAGAAAACGATTGCCGAGGTTTCGGCGGAAATAGGCGGCTTGGCGAGATCCCTGGTTCAAGCGCTTCACCCCGTCTCCTGATGCCCCATGCGCCCCGGAAAAAACCAAAAGCCAAAGCCCCAATCACCCCGCTCCGGACACTCTCCCGCTCCACTCCCCCGAATTGAGCGGGAAATGGGTGTCCCCATTCCCGGGGAAATA
>JAFMJU010000487.1 GCA_017853285.1 Gemmataceae bacterium | reverse complement strand
GCCAATACCACCTGGTGGGATCACCTTATGGGGCTTTCCAAAGCCTTTTTCTTTGGCGGGGCTATCGGTCTCTTTGCCTGCCACCGCGGAATGACCGCGTTTGGTGGGGCGCAAGGGGTGGGGCGCTCGGCCACCAGCGCGTTTGTGGCCTGCTTCATCGCCATCATGGTGCTGGATTTCTTCCTCGGCCTGATGTTCAGTCGCCTCACGCCCTTCATTGCCCCGGTGGCAAGGGGCGGCCTATGACTCTGGATTCCTATCCGGATCTTCCGGTTGGTGGCGAGGAGGGACATATACCCTCCCAGTTGGGAGCCCAGCCACTGCTGGAAATGCGTTCGGTTTCCATGCGATTTGGCCAAACCGGGGTGCTCCGGGATATTTCCCTCGGAATCGCCGCGGGATCCAGCGTTGCGATCATTGGCGAGAGCGGCTGCGGTAAAAGCGTTTTTCTCAAGCTGCTGATAGGTTTGCTGACCCCTTCGTCAGGGACGGTGCATTTTGGCGGTACCTCTCTGGCGGAAATGAGGGCCTCCGACCTGATGCGTCTGCGCATGCGCTTCGGATATTTGTTCCAGAGTGGAGCTCTCTTCGACAGCCTCAGCGTTTTCGAAAATATAGCCTTCGGGTTAAGGCAAAAGAACAAGGGGAAAGAAAGGGAGATAGACGAGATTGTGCGCGAGCGGTTGACGGAAGTGGGATTGCCGCTCACCGCGCTGCACAGGATGCCGAGCGAATTGTCCGGGGGTCAGCGCAAAAGGGTCGGGTTGGCGCGCGCGTTGGCCATGAATCCTGAAATCATGCTT
Organism: Gemmataceae bacterium; assembly: GCA_017853285.1. Taxonomy (GTDB): domain Bacteria; phylum Planctomycetota; class Planctomycetia; order Gemmatales; family Gemmataceae; genus UBA6894. The sequence goes on along the minus strand of JAFMJU010000487.1, from coordinate 2,278 downwards.
TATGACGAGCCGACAACGGGCCTGGACCCGATCATGTCGGACATCATCAACGAGTTGATATTGCGGGTGGGCGAGTCCCACCCAGGTATGACCAGTCTCGTCATCACGCATGAGATGAAGACCGTTTTCCGTGTGGCCGACCGGGTGATCATGCTGCAGCCTCTGGCACTTGTCCCTGCGGGGGAGCCCCAGGTCCTTTTTGACGGAACCGTTGGGGCGCTGCGACTTTCGCCCGACCCGCGTGTGCAGGAATTCATCCGGGGTGACGCCTCCCGGCGGATTCAGTCCGCCACTGAGCGGGACGCCCTGATTGACCCACCCTTGGATTTGCCCCCGGGAGGACTCCACCCATGAAAGAGCGCAAGATGCGCTTCCAGGTCGGCCTGATGAGCGTTGCCGCCATCAGCATCCTTGGGATCATGATTTTTTACTTTGGCAACACCCCCAGGTGGCTGCGCAGGGGGACTGAATACGCGGTTGATTTTCCCGAAGCTCCAGGCATCAATCCCGGGGCTCCTGTGAAGCGTTCCGGCATCCGTGTTGGGCAGGTGGTCCGGGTGGATTTGGATGAGCAGTCCGGGCACGTCTTTTTGACCCTTTCGCTTGAGCAGCCTTATCGCCTTCGCCGCCATGAGGTGCCCACCATCACCACCGGGTTTTTGGCGAATGACGCCTCCATCGAACTGGTGGCTGATACGGATTCAAAGCAAAGGGAGGTGGACAAGTCGGAAATCGATCCCTCGGAGGTGGTTCTGGGGAAGCGGGGCGGCAATGTAAGCGCGCTGATCAACCGCGCAAGCGAGTTCGCGCCCATGACCCAGGAATTGATGATGGATCTGAAACGATCCATGGAAAAAATTGAAAAGCTGACTCCCCAGGTGGAAGCCACCCTTGAGGAGATCAGGCTGCTGGCCAAGCAATCCAACGAGGCATTTCCCGCCATTTTCGAGGATACACGCAAGGCGATCAGTTCATTTGAGAAAACGGCGCGTTCGGTGGAGCAATCCATTCCGGAATTCAAGAAGCTGGCAACAGAAACCGTCACCGAATATCAGAAACTGGCCAAGGATGTTCGCGAAACCATTCCCACTCTTCGGGACAACGCCAACACAGCCATCACCGAGATCCGGGATTTGGCCAAGGCCGGGCGGGAATTCATGCCAGACCTCAAGAAGGCGACCGAGGAGATCACCGCGACAATAAGGGTTTTTGGACGGTTGGGTGAGCGTGGGGATGTCTGGTTCCAGGCGAACCAGCAAACCATCACGCGCACCATCGATGCTTTGAGGGTTGATTTGGAAAAGGTCGGTGAGCTGTTGTCGCCGGAAAATCAGAAACAATTTTCCGCCTTGGTCAAGAACCTGCGGATCGGGTCAGACCGCATCGAGGAAATTGGCAAAAATGCCGAGACTGCCCTCCGTGACGCCGGGGACGTTTTCAAGAGAATCGTAACCTTCATCAATGACTTTGATCAGGGGGCAACAGCCAATGCCGCGGGCAAACAGGCCATGGGCAAACGATTGGGCTCGATCCTGAAAAACCTTGATGAAAGCCTGGAAAAGGTCAATGGACTGATGGGCGATGCCAGGGAATTTGTCCGCGTCGCCGGTCAGGCGGACGGTACCTTGCAGCGATTCATCACCGACCCGGGCCTATACACCCGAATCAACGAAATTTTGGACCAGGGCCTGCGTCAAATTCCCAAGATTGAACGGATTCTCCACGATGCGGAGACCTTCGCGGACAAACTGGCTCGTCACCCTGAATTGTTGGGTGTGGGCGGTGCGGTTCGGCCAGGCAACGGCTTGAAGGATCCACCGGAAGCCAAGCCTGCCACCGGGCCTGGATTCCCACCCGTCCCGGGAATGATCCTTCAGCCAAACAGGCCTTGACCGGCCACAACCCTTAGCGGCTGGCCAAGGGGGTGCGGTGAAAATGGACATTAACCCAGGCGCTCCCCGTGTATTTCCAAACCCTGGTTTCCGCATTGGCAACAGTGCGGGGCCGGCCCCCTTCGTCGAGGCATTGGACTAGGCGCACATAGCCCAAAATCCCGGTCTCGCCAATGATCTGCACATGGGGTTTGTGCACGGTGGTGTTGTGTTTGCCCCGTACGCCCCCCAGGTCGAAATAAAACTTATGAAATCCCAGCCCTTCCACCACTAGTCCCTCCGATTCGGGTTCAATGGCCGTCAGGTTGGGATCGCATAATTCTTGGTAGGTGTTCCAATCCCCATCGGCAATCGCTTCCAGCAATCGCTGGTTGACGGCGACAAGT
>JAFMJU010000038.1 GCA_017853285.1 Gemmataceae bacterium | reverse complement strand
GCTCGAGGGCGTCGAGGTACTGCAAACCTTTTACCTGATCGCGGGCCCGGACGGCGACCAGGTGGTGGTGACGGTCACCTGCACACCCAAACTGGCCGCCCGCATCGCCGGCCGTGACCAGGCCCTGGCCACCAGCCTGGAATTCCCCATGATGGAAGAAAAGTGATTCCCCGCCCGCATTCAGGAACAAGTGCCTCGCGCCTTTCAGGGATTTCATCCGCCCTGGCCAATCGCCCCGCGATCAAACCGCTGAAACCTGGATCCACCGGAGCACCAGGGATCTCAAATCAGGAGCATTGCCCTCGCCCGGAACCGTGGCGAAGTGATGCAGCTCGATGGCCGCCAAATCCTTGTCGATGGCCGAACGCTGCGCCGCGCTGAGGTTCGGCCTTTGGCGGATCTCACGCAGCAGGCCGGCCGCCACAAAGGGATCGAGGTTATCCGGAATAACCGGGGCAGACGGCCCATTGGCCGGCCTGGAACGCAGGGCTAGGGCGGCACCGCCCGCGAGCAACACGCTTCCAGCCAACCCGAGGCCCCATAAAAGCTTGTTGCCACCCCGGGTGCCGTATTCCATTTCCAGGGACACCGTCTGATCCACGGTTTGCAAATCGGCATCCTGGTAACGCTGGTAGATCATTTCCTGGGTGGGCACCTTGGCCGAGACAAACTGGAAAGATTTTGGTTTCTCCGCCTGCCCGTCCCTGCCCTTGAGCGTGAGCATCCAGCTCCTCTCACTCACCACCAGGTTCTTCTCGGTGTCTTCCTCGAATTTTTTGACACCCAGCCCCTGCTCCTCGGTCTTGACGACCTCGAAGCCCGCGGGTTGAACCTCGCCGCACATCTCGCGCAGGTCCGGCACCAACCCCACACCGGTGGCCTTCACCTCCAAAACCAGCACCCCCTTGTCGGCCTGGCGCTCATCCAGGGTCTGCGTCACAGTCAGCTTCTCCACGGGGCGCATGTCCCCGGAAGCGTCGCGGCAATCGATCGGAACAATAGGGCTTTCCACCGGCATGACAAAAAAGCCGGATGTGTCGAGAAAATCCATGTCGAGGCGCAAAGGCGGGATCGCGTCGACCTGGGGGCCGCGGGGCTTCAGAAGGATGTAGGCGTAGGGGGTGTACCGCCAGCCGAATTCGCGGGTCGCCCGGGAGCTGACCTTCTCATCCCGGAAGGTGATGGAGATCACCTCGAACTGTTCCTTGAGCGCCTCGCGGGCGGCCGTCTCGAACCGGTCCCGGTAATCGGCCGTGGGGCGCCCGTAGTTGTACGAGAAGGACATGCGGTTCTGGTTCTGCAGATAGCGGCCGAATCCGCCCGACTCGCGCTCGATGTCGCGCGTGTGATTGATGTTGACAAACAGCCCGAAGGGTCGGCCATGGCCGACGCGGGAAGACCCGTCCACCACGGAATCCAGCTTAATTTCCGTGACCAGATCCTTGTAGTAATCGAATACTTTTTTGGCCTCGGCGGCCTGCTTGTGGTCGCCCACAACCTGGAAGCCGGCCTTGAGGTAGTTGAACTTCACATGGGGCTTGGCGCCGCTCATGCGGATGAACAGATTGTTGGCAAACTTGCCCAAATGCCTCTCACCCAAGTCACCGGGGAGGCCCAGGATTGCCTTGCGGATTTCCGGGGGTTGCTTCCAGTCGGGCTGTTTGTCCTCGGTGATCATGCCAAGATCAACCGCGCCGAGCGTGGCGGCGAACCACTGCTCATAGACACCGACCGACTGGTCGTTCTCCGACAGCGTGGGCGCCACGCGGGCGTATTCCGTGGCGGCCTTGCGGTAAACGGCGAAGGCCTCGTCGCGGGCCGCCGAGAAACCGGTGGATTTGCTGATCTCCTGGCGGTAATTCAGCTCATCGTGCATCAGGCCGGCGCGGGCCGCGAGCAGGGCCCAGTGATCGGGATATTTTCCCAGGCCATCCTTGACCACCGCTTGGGCAACCTGGTAACCGCGCAGCACCTCCGCCTCGATGTCTTTCTTGTTGCGCTTGGTCTTGTTCCGCTCCTGGTTGGCGGGTTCGCGCCACAGGCCCGCCATGTTGACGCGCATCTGGTCCGCCAGGCCCGCCAGGGTTTTCGGTTTGAGACCAGCCATCGATCCGAAGACCGCCTCGATGGACTCGGTCTTGTACACCTCGGATGAGCTGTGGCAGGCGGTGAACGCCTTGACCAAAACCTCGTCGTCGAGGTCTCCCGCTCCCGCTGGAAGCTTGCGGATCCGAGCCACCCATTTGGACAAGTCGGCGAGATTGCGCTCCTGCTTGGACCGGGTGAGTGGGATGGTTTCGGCTCGCTGCTCCATGCCGAAAAACATCCAGGAGTACCGGTTCTCGTTGCGGGCCGCGTTGGGATCGTGATTGCGGGTCCAGACCTTGAGGAACTCCTTGACCAATTCCCTGGCCTCCACGGGCTGGGACGCCGCCATCTGCTCGATGAGTGGGAAAGCCTTGTCCTCTTCGTTGATCTTCAGGTGCAAACGGGCGGCGATATCCGCCAGCTTTGGCCGGAGACCGGGCTCCAAAGCCTTCAACCAGTCTCCAGCAGGGGCCACCTTCAGCACATCGGCCACCGGTACCGCCTTGGGCGCGTTGGGCTGCATCATCATCATGCGGGCCTGGGGATCATCATCATCGCCCGATGAGAAGAAGATATTCCCGTAAATATCGCGACGCAGCCTGGGATTGCCGGAAGAACGGTCAAAGCGTTGTGAAAATTCCGCCTCCTTCTGCCAGCCGATGGCCAGGAGCGTCAGGGCCGAGCCCCATTCGCCAGCCTTTTGGGGAGAGGCCTTCAGCAAGGCATCCACGGCGGTCTGGGCCAGCTTCATGGCGCCCAGCCGTTCATCCGCCTGGGTCGACCGGGTGGACAGCCCCCGGGAAACGAGTGAGCCGATGGAGGCCAGGATCTCCTGGCCCCTCTCGGGATTTTTGGTGAAGCTGCCGGCCAACCAGGCCTGGCCCAATTCATCCCTGAGCTTGGGAGCCAATTCCACCGCGCGGAGCAGGGCCTCCTCCTTTTCCTCGGGCGATCCATCCGGAACCGCCATCACCGCCTGAACCGCTTCCCACCCGCGTTCGAGGTTGCCGACCTTGGCCTCCTTGGCGTGAAGCGACAGGAAATGGCGCGTAAGTAGGTTGAGTGCCTCAAGATCCTTGGATGCCGCTGCCTCGTTCACCGCGGGCAGGAAATCACCCGCGTATTCCGGCAGCCCGGCGCTCACCAAAAGGCGGGCGACCTGGCGCTTACCCAAAATCGATTGCCCGGCCGGCTTGGCAGCCTCCATTTTCAGTCGGGTGATGGCGATTTCGGGCAAAGTGCCAGACTGGACCGTCGCCTGCAAAATTCCCCCCAGCAGGGCGAGCTTTTCACGCTCCGCGGTTTTCTGGAGATCCTTTTTTGTCGCCGGGGCAGCGGCGGCTATTCCCAACAGGTCTTCCATGGAGAAAGTGTTTTTTTCGGCGTATTGCAACGCCAAGGGATTGACCGGTTGGGCTACCTCAACCCCTCCCGGGCCGGGCCGGGTTGTCTGGGACGCCTGGATGGGAGGGCCCTGCTGCAGGTTTTGCAGCATCTGCCTGTAGCCGGTCTGACCTTCCTCCTCGGGCAATGAGGCCAAATAGGCCTTCACCTCCGGCCATTTGCCCAAGGTCACTGCCCGCTGGAAGGCGGATAATTCCTTATCCAATTCTTGGGCTTTGGCGTCCTGAACCTTGGGCTCCGCCCCGGTCGGGGAAGGTTTGTCTTCAGGCTTCTCGGGAGGTTGAGGCGCCCAGGCTTTCAGGATGGCGGAAGGGCGGCGATCGAAGGTCAGGGCCCTCAACCGATTGATCCGGGTGTTTGCCTGGGCGGAAGCGGTTGAAGGTTGCGCCTGCCCGGGGGCCGGGGTGACGGCGGGGGTGCTCCCTGGGGTGGACGGCCTGATTGCTGGCGGTTGTGTCTTGGCCGGGACAACGGTGACCGCGGGCACGGTGGCGGTCTGGGCCAGCAAACCCGGAGCGGTGGTCACCAAAAAAGCAAGGGGCAGGAACTTCCTCACAGCTTCAACCTCGGCGCGGAATCCAGGTGTTTGTCAAACGGAGGCGAGAAAAAGATGGAAGCCCAACCGGTCCTTTCCGGTATTCCGGAGACCGGTCGGGCTTCGGGATTAAAAAGCCACCCACCAACTTTCAGTGGCCGCTGTCATCGATGGGGGGAGCCCCACCCGCGGTGCGCACATCCTGGTTCTTGGGAAGGGGGCCCTTGGAAGGTTTGCGACCAGACCGGCCGCTGTTGCACCCTTGTCACTGCGATGGCAGGGGCAATCCCTGCAGCTCCGAAAGATCCATGCGTGCCAGCCTGATCGAGGCCTCAAGGTCTTCCTGGTGTTTTCTAACGGCCGGGGCATCGCCTTTCTTCGCGGCGTCCTCCGCCAGCATCTTGTAGTTTTGGCGGGCGGATTCGGCCTCCGGTTCCCACACCTCGCGGCCTTGGCCCTCAAGGCGCATGAGCCAAGTCATGTAGTACTGGCTGTTGGCCTGGGCGGAACGGGCCTCGGCAAGGAGTGCCGGGTCGGCCTGGGGGTCGGCGGCCAGTTCATCCACCATGGCCCGCAGATCACCGTGCGCCTCGGGCAGTTGCTTGTTCAACATCTGCGCCTTGGCTTTTTCGAGACGAATCTTCCTGGCCGCGTCCAGGTGCCCCTCAGGCAACGCCTTGAGCGCGGCATCATACTCGTCGATCGTGGTGTCGTAATCCTTGTCGGCGGCGCTTTTCTCAGCGGCAGCCACATGAAGGGCGACCTGATCCAGTTTGGTCCGGCCAACGCCGGGCCCGTACCAGTGGGCAACCGCCCCGGCCACCCCGAGGAGCAGCCAACCGGTCAAAAGCAGGATGCGAAACACCACTTTCCACCTCCTAACCCATTGCCAAGCCAGAGGATACAGGCTCAATCGTAACATCCCATCGGGGCCGGATGGAACAAGTTCCCCTGTTTTTCGCCAGATTCGGACCCCCTGGAATCCATTTTAATACTTTTTATCGACCAAAAACCGGCTCGGGGACCACTGTTTGGTGGCCCCCCAGGCGCCTCCCCGGTTCCCAACCGGTGCCGAGGGCTGTCAGCAAAATCTGAATCAGCGCGAGGGAACCGATCCCCAACCCGGTCAGGAACAGGGCGAATTCGCGGAGCGTCCATTTGTCACCCCCTTTTGGTTTCGCCCGCTCATCGAGACCCGAAACCAATTGGGTTGCCAGTTGCTTGTCATTGCCGTTGTGGTAGGCCCCGGAAAGTCGGACGGCAACCTGGCGGAGGGTGGAGACATCCTGCCGGGTGGTATGGCCCCCGAGCGCCTTGCCGATTGTGGGATTCCCAACCCCCACCATGACCACATTGCTGCCGATACTGGGCGGCATCTTGGGCATACCTGTGGCGGGGACCGTATCGCCATCGCTGACCATCATGAGGATCGCAGAGCCAGGGGGCCATTTTCTGGCTATTTTCGCGGCCTCCTCCAAACCCGCGAACAGGTTGGTATCACCGGGCTTGAAGGCGTGCCGCATGGGCAGTTCGGTCAGGATGTTCCGCACCACCTCGCGATCGAGCGTGTCCAACACCACCGGCTTGGCCTCATTGGCAAAAGCCACCACGGTGGTCTTGTATCGTTCGGCCTGCACCCGTTCAAAGAAAGACTGGATCAGGTCGGCGGCCCGCTGGGACCTCTTTTGCTTGCCCAGAGGCCCGGCGTCTTCCACATCCATGCTCCGGGAGACATCCAGCACCAGCACCAAATGCCGGTAATCGCCGTCCCGGATTTCACCCGGCCGGTGGGTGGCCGGGGGCAATAGAAGCAGGACCGAGAGTCCCCATGCGGCCATACCCAACGCGAGCACCCGGAAAATGGGAGCGACCACCGCCAAAAACATCCACCGGCGCCTTGGCCCAAAAGCCAGCGGCGCCAGCCGAGAGACCTTCACATAGTGGAAAAGTTCAGCCAGAACCGCCACCAAAACCACGGCGCCGGCCACCACCAGCGCCGGTGATACGGCATCGGGAATGACGGAGAGATCCGCAAGCGGGTTTTGCGGATTTGTCCTGCTCACCATGGGGTGTACCTCAGCCCAAGGAGGGAGAGCGTACCCAATCCCAACAGCACCAAGCCGGCCAGGGCAAATGGCTCGAGGTAATCGACGGTATCCACAAAAGTCGGGGTGAGTTTCGCCTGGTTCATCCCGTCGATTTTCTTGAAAACGGATGGCAGAGCCTCGGGATCATCCGCCCGGAACGCCTCACCATCCGTCAGGCGGCAGATGTTCACCACCTCGGCCTGGGGCTCGAAACCGCCCACGATGATGCAGAAAACACTGACTTGGTCGGCCTTGAGTTCCCGAACCAACTCGGGGGCGTTGTCCACCAGATCGGGGCTAAAACCGTCGGTGATCACCAGGATCATCTTGTCCCCCTCGTCCCGGCGGCGGAGTTCCGCCTTGCAACCCCGCAACGCCTTGGCGATGGAGGTCCCCATGAACGGGGCGGGAACCGTTTCTGGCTTCATGAAGGGCGGTGAGCACCGGATGGCGCTGGGGTCCGTCGTCAACGGCACCCAATGCACGAAGGCATCACCGAAAAAAGTCAGGCCGAAGGCGTCGCCCTTGCGGTAATCCAGAAACTTGTCGATCGCCTTCATGGAGGCGTCGTACCGGTTGCCATCGCCAAAAGGCGCCAGCATGCTGGCGGAAACATCCACCGCGAACTGGATGTTGGTCATCGACCTTTTCTGGGTGGGCGGACCATTCCGCTGGGGCCCCGCCAGGATGCAAACACCGACCGCCAGCAACAGGGCCGGGATGCTCTCGGCGAGGGTGATCAAAGTCCAGGCCCAGGCGCCTTGGCCCACGGTCGCCTGATCCAGGGGCAATACCACCCGCCGGGAAGGAGCCAACCAACGCCTGGCCCACACCCAGCACAGCAACAGGGCGGGAAAAACCAGGGCGAACAGCAACGCCGGGTGGGCGAACTGCGGCCAGACCAGGGGAGTCGCCAGAAAACTCAAGCCGCGCCCCCCGTGGTATCCATTTCCCCGGCGGGAAGATTGCGGTAAGGCTCGAGTAGCGATTGCACATCCACCACACCGGCAGGACCGGGCTTGTGCAACCAGGATTCCAGTTGGGTCAGAAGGGGGCCGGCCTCAGGATGACGGCGCAACCGCTCCAACGCCTCGGAGGGATCACATTTTTCAAGGTCGAGCCTTTTGCGCCACCAGGCCAACAGGCCCCTCTCCAATCCTGCGAGTTGCGAACCGGAAAGGTCTCCCCTCACCGCGCCCTCCACCAGGGGGCGCAACTTTTCCGCAAGGGATGGGGGATGGACCACCTCGCCCCGCTTGCCCTGCTTTTTCCCCGGGAAAAACGAAACGATCAACGCCACCAGAACGGCCACCCAACCAGCCCCCAGGGCGGTGACCAACATCCAATAACCACCCAGACTGGGGCCTTTTTCTATGGTCAATTCATTTGGCTTGACCTGTCCGGGAGGCAAGACCGGCAGAATCTCCACCTGGACAGCAGGCAAATCCCCCAGGGGTGAGCGGTCCTTGCGCCTCAAGAACTTTCGCAGATCGTGGGTTCCGGGCTCCAGCCCGGTGTACTCGATGTCGTAGCGGAACAGGGATCCATGGGGGTAAACGCGAAGCACCTGGACCATCACGGGAGCCTTCCTGTCGGCGGATGGAATCGCCTCCAACTCGGTCCCTGGCAACACCAAACCCTCGAGCCTCCGGGGAATGCCCACCGTCGGTGGACGAGGCGGGGCCTCCTCTGCCCAGGCCAGCCCCACCATCCACAGGCAGAAGACAAGCATTGCCCCTCGCCCCGTGCTTCCTAAGGGCATCGGCGCTCCGCCGGCAATCCTGATGAAGCTGGATACCATCCGGTTAGCCCCTGCCCCTGCCAAGAACATTGCGCGAGCGCAAAAACTGCCTCAGATCAGCGACAAAAGGCCTGTCGGTGCGGATCAGCAGGTGGTCCACGCCGGCCCGCTTCAACTCCCGCGCTACGGGCTCCGGATCGACCCATGGCTTCACGCCTCGGGTGACAAAAACCCTGCCGGTTTCGGCCTCACCGGCCTGGATGAACCCCACGGACCCCAAACCTCCCTCGGCCGGGTCGCGGAACTGGAGCACCACCACATCGTGACGCTGGGCCATCAATTTGAGGGCGGCTACCGCACCGGGCTCCTGCAGGTCGCTGAGCACCACCACAAGGCACCGGTTGGGCAGCGTCGGGGCCAGTTCCGAGACCCGTCTGGAAAGGGTTGTCGGCTCGTCGTAGCGAAAATGTCGGAATTCGTGGAGCCATTGCAGGATCCTGGACTTGGACATCGTGGGATCGACACGCAAGTCCCTGCCACCCACCCCAAGCACCCCCACGGGGCTGACCCTGTCGAGGCAGGCGAACGCCAATCCACCCGCGACATGGACGGCTACGGCGTATTTGCTCTTCCGTGTGGACGAGACCGTCATCGAGGCGGAGGTGTCCAGCAACAAAAAGCAGGGGAGCTGCTTGGGCGCCTCGTATTCCTTGACGAAAACCTTGCCGGTGCGGGCGGTCACCCGCCAGTCGATGGACCGGACCGGGTCACCCGGTTGGTACTGCCTGGATTGGGCGTACTCGATCCCCGAACCCAGAAATGGCGAACGGTCCGTGCCGTACCCTAGCGCGTCCGCCAATTTCCTGACCGCGATCAGGAATTGGCGGGTGTTCAGGTGGTCGGCGGTTTCCAGTCGGCCTTCCATTCGGTCCATCACCCGGCGCCAAATCGGTCCAACCCGCATTCAGAATCCCGGTCTTCAAGCCCGGGATTCAGCCGCCAAGGCCACCGCTTCCCGGGCCTTGCCGGCCTGTTTGCCCCGGGTGAGATCATGGAGGATCTCCACCAGCACATCCTCGGCGCGCTTGCCGTCGGCCAAAGCCTCATAATTCAGACGAATCCTGTGCAAAATCACATCGGGCGCCAGGGCGTAGAGGTCGTCGGGCACCACATAAGCCCTGCCGCGGATCAGTGCCCGGGCCTTGGCGGCCTTGATGAGGGCGATGCCGGCGCGCGGACTGGCACCCAACTCGATATCGGGATGGTTCCGGGTGCGGGTGATGGCGTCCACCACATGCTCGAGGAATGTGTCGCTCACATGAACCGCGGCAGCCGCCTCCATCGCCTCGACCAGATCCTGGATGGTGCCCACCGGACGGTCTTCCATCACATCGAACTCGGTGCGGGCAACCGCCCCCGGCCCGTCGCGGCGGATGCCCAGGGCCATGTTGCGCTTCAGCACTTCCAGTTCCTCCGTTGGCGTCGGGTACTGGAGGCGGTGGCGCAGCATGAAGCGATCCAACTGGGCCTCGGGCAATTCGAAGGTTCCAGCTTGTTCCACAGGGTTTTGCGTGGCGATCACCAGGAAGGGAGATGGCAACCTGAACGATTCCCTGCCCAAGGTGACCCGCCGCTCCTGCATGGCCTCCAGCAGCGCGGACTGCACCTTCGGCGCGGCGCGGTTGATCTCATCGGCCAGCAGGAGGTTGGTGAAGATGGGTCCCTTGTTGACCCGAAATTCATTGGTCCGCTGGTCGAGAATCTCGGAACCAAGGATGTCGGAGGGGAGCAAGTCGATGGTGAATTGAACCCTGGCGAACTGCAGGCTGATGGATTTGGCCAGGCAGGAAACCAGCAGGGTTTTCGCCAAACCCGGTACACCTTCCAAAAGCAGGTGACCGCTTGTCAGCAATGCGATCAGTATTCTCTCGACGACGACATCCTGGCCCACCACCACGGTGCCGATCCGGTCGCGGACCCCGTCCAGGAATTTCACGACCGATTCGGGTGACTTTAACAGGGCTGAATTTGACTCAGACATCCTGGCTCCGGATCAAAAAAAGAGAAGGTGATGACCAGAACGAAACACACCAACCTGGACTGAAACTTCGGGCCTGAACCTAGAGCCTAACGGAGAAGCCATGCTTCCAGAAGGAAACAAGCATGAAAAATGAACCGGAACCGGTCCCTTGAAGTAACTCAGAGTTCCTGGCCAGCATCCAGCCCGGCAGAAACCCCATCTCGCGAAGGCAAGGAGGGTTGCTTCAAATTTCGAATGGCATGAAATTTTATGGTTGGATAGCAGTACACCCGGAGGGATTCGAACCCCCAACCCTCGGTTCCGAAGACCGATGCTCTGTCCAGTTGAGCTACGGGTGCGCGTGCCTTGAAAGCTTATGCCGAATGGGGGGTCCCGCCAAGATGGCAATCCCCGGAACATGATTCAACCTGGCACACTATAATATCCCTATGTTTATAAAGATAAAATTATATAATATATTATAAAAACAAAAGCCTTTATTTCTCATTTGAGTTGCGTTTTGAAAGGGTTTCATCGTATTAGCAAGTACCTTGCGTGCAGCAACGGTCTTTTATGGGCTTCGTAAAGCCTGGGTGCAAGAAAATTGGGAGTTGTTTCCATGTCCGAGAACAAAGCCGAAGAGAACCAGCAAGTTGAAATGTTGGTCCACGACAAAGATGCCCATGCGGCCTACGCCAACTTCGCCCGCGTGACAGCCACCCCCGAGGAGGTGATTGTCGACTTCGCCCTGAACCCCAACCCGTTTGCCCAAGGCAAGCAAGAGATCAATGTCAACAACCGTTTGATCATGAACTTCTACACAGCCAAGCGTTTGTTGAGCGCCCTGGCCATGACCATCCAGCGCCATGAGCAAAGTTTTGGCTCCATCGAACTGGATATCCGCAAGCGGGTCAGCCTGCCCGTCCCGCCCGCCAAGTAATACCAGCCCGGTTAAATCCAAAGCCCGTCAGAACTTGTGTCTGACGGGCTTTTTCCGTCCAGACCCAGGGCAATTTGCCGGCCCATTGGCGATTGGCAGTTGCATTCCCCTGGGCTGAAAGGCAGAATACAAACACCTGCCTACTGCAATCAGTTGATGGTTTTGGTGAGCTTTTACCCGCCAAGCCCGGCTGATGATGGGTTGGGAGTCCTCGGACTTGCGTGTCCCGTTGCTCCCAAACCTGCCATCCCCGCCTGCCGGATTCACAGCCTTGGGCTGAAGGCCCACAGGAGATTGGAAACATGGCCCCAAGCCTAGTCCTCGCCTTGGCAATGATTCTGCCCCTTCCGGGTGCCGAAAATCCGCCAGCGGCATCCCAAGCCACCGGGCCTGTTTCCAAACTGGTTTTGCCTGCCGGGAAAAAGATCACCAAGGTGGAGGCGTTTCCGTCCTTACTCAAGCTCCATGGGTTGGATGACCGCGCCCAGGTTTTGCTGACCGGAACTCTGGATGACGGGTCCCTGGTCGACCTCACGCACCACGCCAGCCTCTCCATCGACAAAAATTCCACTTTGAAGGCCCTTCCGGGTAACCGGGTCCAACCGCTGTCCAACGGCACTGCCACCGTGACTCTGACCCATGGAGGATTGAAAGCCTCGGTGCCGGTCGAGGTTCAATCCTGCGAGGCGCCGCTGCCCATCAACTTCACCAACCAGATCATCCCCATATTCACCAAAATGAGCTGCAATGGCGGTGGCTGCCATGGCAAGAGCGGCGGGCAGAACGGCTTCCGCCTGTCGTTGCTGGGCTTCGAGCCCGAAATCGATTATGTGAGTCTGGCGCGCGAGGAGCGGAACCGACGCATCCTGGTCACCGCACCGGACAACAGCCTGTTCCTGACCAAGGGCACGGGGCAGGTGGCCCACGGCGGCGGCCGGAAAATGGAAGTCGACAGCGACGAGTATCGGTTGGTGCGCCGATGGATCGCCACCGGCATGCCCTGGGGCAAACCCGGTGACCCGACCCTGGTAGATGTGACTGTCCACCCGGCCAACCGCGTGATGCGGGCTGGGAACACCCAACAAATCGTAGTGCTGGCCCGATACTCCGACGGGCGCACCGAGGACATCACCAGACGGGCGCAATACGAGTCCAACGCCACGGATATCGCCACAGTGGACGGTGGCGCTCTCGTGCGCGCCGGTGAGTCCTCTGGAGAGGCCACCGTCATGGTGCGCTATCAGGACCGGGTGGCGACCTTCAGGGCCACGGTGCCACTTTCCAAGCCTTCACCGCCCTGGGAGTTCGCGGCGAAAACCCTGGTCGACACACACACCGCCGCCAAATGGCGTGAACTCGGGTTGGCCCCGAGTGCCAACACCACCGACGAGATCTTCTTGCGCCGGGCCTCGCTGGACCTGACCGGCAGCCTGCCCACCGCCGAGGCGGTGCGCCAGTTCGTGGCGGACAAGGACCCGGCCAAGCGCGACAAGCTGATCGACAGGCTGGTGGACTCCCCCGAATACGCCTACTTCTTCGCGGGCAAATGGGCCGACATTTTGAAAGTGAAGCGGGGTGGCGACGGCAACCGCGCCACAGGCACCTTCGCCTTCCACGCCTGGCTGCGCGACGCGATGGCCAACGACATGCCCTACAACGAATTCGCCCGCGCGGTCCTGGCGGGGACGGGCGATGAATCCACCCACCCGCCCGTTTTTTGGACCCTGCATCAGCCCGGTGTCGAGCAGTTCGTGGACGACACCGCCCAGGTCTTCATGGGGCTTCGCCTGACCTGCGCGCAGTGCCACCACCACCCTTACGAGAAATGGAGCCAGGACGATTACTGGGGCCTGGCCAACTTCTTCTCCCGCGTGGGCAAGAAAGACATCCCCCTGGGAGCCAACGCCGCCAACCAGGAAAAAAAGCGCACCATGGTGGTGGCCAATCCCAGCGGCAATGTGAACAACAAGCGCAACAACCAGCCGGCCCCCTTCAAGGCCCTCGACACCCCGCCCGTGACCATCGAACCCGGCGACGACCCCCGGCAGGCCCTGTCGGACTGGCTGACCGCCGACAAAAACCCGTTTTTCGCCAAGGCCATCGCCAATCGTATGTGGGCCCACTTCTTCAACCGGGGCCTGGTGGACCCCATGGACGACATGCGCCTGACCAACCCGCCCAGCAACCCGGCCCTGCTGGACGCGCTGGCGAAGGACTTTGTGGCGCACAAGTACTCCATCAAGCATCTGGTGAAAACCATGGTGAAAAGCAGAACCTACCAGCTTTCGGCCGAACCGAACGATTTCAACCAGAACGACAAGCAGAACCATGCGCGGTACTATCCCCGCCGCCAGCCGGCGGAGGTGCTGTACGACGCCATCTGCCAGGTTACCGGAGCCCCCTCCGCCTTTGGGGGGTTGCCCACCGACCAGAAATCACCCCGCCGGGCGACCATGTTGCCGGATGAATCGTTCAGCACCTACTTCCTGGATGTGTTCGGCAAGCCCCAACGGATCAGCGCGTGCGAGTGCGAGCGCGGCGGCGACGCCAACCTGGCCCAGGCCCTGCACCTGCTGAACTCCGACGAGATCCAGAACATGCTGACCCGAGCGGGTGGCCGAGCCGACCTGTTGGCCAAGGACAAGCGGCCAGACGGCGAATTGCTCGACGAGCTATTCCTCTGCACCGTGGGAAGGCTCCCCACCGCCGAGCAGAAAAAAACCGCCTTGGAGCACCTGGTGAAGCACAAGGACAACCGGAAGGTGGCTTTTGAAAATATCCTCTGGGCCCTGGTGAACACCCGGGAGTTCCTCTTCGTCCAGTAAGGTTTTTTCAACCCGTTTTTCCCTGCCCGGGGCAAACGCCCCGGGCTTTTGTTTTTTGCCGGC
>JAFMJU010000037.1 GCA_017853285.1 Gemmataceae bacterium | reverse complement strand
CCGGCCAAGCGGGCACGCAAGACCCCGGGCAAAAAGGCGGAGGCCGAAACTGTAGGCCCTGTCGAGGAAGCCACGGCCCCTGTGCCCCCACCGCCCCCGCCGGCGGTCGAGGACGACATCGACGATCTCGTTTTCACCAAGCCTGGTGCCAAAAAGCCAGTGGCAAACGCCCCTGAAGCCATTGTTAAGGAAACCGCCCGGGCGGAAATCCAGCCGGAGGCGGCCCCCAGAAATGGGTCGCCCAAGCCCCTGGTGGAGCCCGAGGAGAGGCGTGACCTTGCCGAACCGGTGCCCGCCGAGTGGGGTGGCAACTCGGTGGAAACGGCCACCGCGGCAGATTACGACGCCGGGGATATGCCGGCTGGGGATGGTTTTGGGGATGAGAGGCCAGGATCCGGCAACGGCGATGTGATCGAGGTGGAGCTGAACTCCAGGTACGAGGAGATCAAGAAGGGCACCACCTATATCAGCCAGCTTCAGCAGATGTCGCTGGCGCAGTTGCAGGAGATCGCCGAGCAGGAGAAGGTGCCCGAATTCGAGGGGCTGCGGAAACAGGACCTGATTTACCGCATCGTGAAGGAGAGGGTGCGGCAAAACGGGCTGATGTTCGGCGACGGCACGCTGGAGGTGTTGCCGGACGGGTTTGGTTTCCTGCGTTCGGCGGAACACAGCTACAACCCGTGCTCGGACGACATCTACATGTCGCCTTCGCAGATACGGCGTTTCGGCCTTCGACCGGGCGCGATGGTGGCGGGGCAGATCCGTCCGCCGAAGGAGAATGAGCGGTATTTCGCCCTGCTGCGTGTGGAGGCGATCAACCAGCAGGATCCTGAACTGTTGCACCGCAAGGTGATGTTCGAGGACCTGACACCGCTCCACCCGACGCGCCGGCTGGTGCTGGAGGATGATCCGCAGGACCTGAGCATGCGCCTGGTGGATCTGGTCACACCCATCGGCAAGGGGCAGCGCGGGCTGATCGTGGCCCCGCCCCGCACCGGCAAGACGGTGCTGCTGCAGAGCATGGCGAAATCGATCCTCAAGAACCATCCGGAGTGCTATGTGATCGTGCTGCTCATCGATGAGCGGCCCGAGGAGGTCACCGACATGGAGCGCACGGTGAAAAGCCCGCGCTGCGAGGTGATCAGCAGCACCTTCGACGAGCCCACCAGCCGGCATGTGCAGGTGGCCGAGATGGTGATCGAGAAGGCGAAGCGGATGGTGGAATACGGCGTGGACGTGGTGATCCTGCTGGATTCGATCACCCGCCTGGCGCGGGCCTACAACAACGAGTTGCCTGGCACCGGCAAGCTGCTTTCCGGCGGCATGGACGCCGGGGCCCTGCAGAAGCCGAAGCGGTTTTTCGGCGCGGCCCGCAATGTGGAGGAGGGAGGTAGCCTCACCATCCTCGGCACGGCGCTGGTGGACACCGGCAGCCGGCTGGACGAGGTGATCTTCGAGGAGTTCAAGGGCACCGGCAACATGGAGTTGCACCTGGACCGTCGCCTGGTGGACAAGCGTGTATGGCACGCTGTGAACATCAACGCCTCGGGCACCCGCAAGGAAGAGTTGCTGCTGGGCGAGGCCGACCTGATGCGCAATTACCTGCTGAGGAAGGCCCTGGCCGACATGAACCCTGTGGAGGCCGTGGAGCGGCTTTCGCAGCAACTGAAGCGTACGAAGACGAACGCCGAATTCATGGCCACACTGGGTTCGGGGGCGGCCTGACCGCCTTGAGGATTCCGTGTCGGGGATTGGACGGGAGTGACAGGACATGGTGACCACGATTGAAGGGCAGGTCAGGGCGCCGGCCGAAAAGAGGCTGGGAATTGTTGCGGCGCGATTCAACGCCCTGGTGGTGGACGCGCTGGTGAGCGGCGCGCTGGAAGCCTTCCGGCGGGCCGGTGTGGACCCGTCCCGCGTGGATGTGGTGCGCGTGCCCGGCTCGTTTGAAATTCCGGTGGCCGCCCAGGCCATGGCCAAAACCGGGCGATACGCCGGTCTGGTCTGCCTGGGCGCGGTGATCCAGGGGGAAACCGACCACCATGTGCAGGTGGGGGATTCCGCCACGCAAGGGATCGTGCGGGTGATGCTGGAGACGGGGGTGCCGATCTCGCATGGCATTCTGGCCTGCGCCACGCTGGAGCATGCCTTGCAGCGGGCTGGGGGCAAGGTGGGCAACAAGGGCGCTGAAGCGGCAAACGCCGCGTTGGAGCTTGCGGACCTGATTGCGAAGATTTCCCCGACCCGGTGACACCGGGCGGGTTTTTGAAAGAGAAACAGTCAAAGCTTTACGGGCAGGAACCACGGCAAGGACTCTCATGACGCTTCGCAGAACCAGGGCCAGACAGGTCGCGCTTCAAACCCTCTACCAACAGGATCTCCGCCCGCGCCGGGACGCCAGCCTGAGGCTGAAATTCATGGAAGGCCGCCTGTCGGAGGCCGGGTCCAGATCTTTCTGCCTGGCCTTGGTGGACGGGGTGCTGGAACACAGGGCGGACATCGACCGCCGCATTTCCCAGGCCGCGGACAACTGGCGGGTGGAACGGATGGCCACGGTGGACCGCAACGTGCTGCGGTTGGGCGCTTATGAGTTGCTCTACACCCGGGATATCCCCGCGGGGACAGTGTTTGACGAGGCGATCGAATTGGCCCGCCGGTTTGGCGGCCCGGAATCCCCCGGATTCGTGAACGGGGTGCTGGACCAGGTGCGAAAGAATGTGGACGCCCTCCGGGCGGAAATGGGGTTGCCCCCGCGCGGGGATCAGACGGCTGGGGAGAAAAAGGCCGAGCCCGCCGAGGAGCCAGGAAATCCCGGACCCGATTCCGAACCATCCGCCCAGGCGTGAGCCATGCCACGCGGATCCCCCTTCACCCGGATGTGTCAGGCGCTGGCCCGTCCACGGCATTCGGGGCGGGCTGACCTGCACCTGCACACCGACGCCAGCGACGGCACCTACACGCCCCAAGAATTGCTTGGACTGGCCCGGAGAAGCGGCTTCGCCGCCATCGCCATCACCGATCACGACACCACCGACGGGGCCCTGCTGGCCAACCGGCTCAGAAAGCCAGGCGACCCGGTGGTCATCATCGGAGCGGAATTATCCGTGACATGGCGGGGGCGGGACCTGCACCTGCTTGCCTATGGTGTGGATCCATGGAAGGAGGATTTTCGCCGGGGCACCGCCGGGCTGCGGGAGAGGCGGGCGGCGCGTCTGGTGAACGGTCTGGAGGAATTGCGCCGGCGGGGCATGGAGATGCCCGATCTGGATCTGCCTCCCGTGCCGGGGAGGAGGCACCTGGCCGCCCACCTCGTGGCCCATGGCCACGCCCCCACCCTGCAGTCGGCGATACGGCGTTGGCTGCTTGGCGGCGCGGGTGTGCGGCTGGAACCCTTCGGCATGCCCCTGGAGCAGGCTGTGGCTCTGACAGCCGGCGCGGGGGGATTCACCAGCCTGGCCCATCCCCCCGAGTGGGTGGACCGGGAGGCGATGGGAGCGCTCGCGGCGGCCGGGGTCGCCGCCATCGAGGCGGAGTACCCGGATTTTTCCCAAACGCGTATTCTGCAATTGAAATCAGATGCCCGCGAGGCGGGACTGAAAGTGACCGGGGGAAGTGATTGCCACGGTCCGGGGCCCAGGGCGCCGGGGGCCAAATCGCTGTCGATGGAACAGTTCCTGGATTTGGGCTGGAGGCCCGAACAGTGGGGATTGAAGCCTGAGGAGAAACCATGCTGGGAGCCATCTGGCAAAAGCTGAAAAGCGGTCTGGCCCGCACCCGCGACCTGTTCACCGGGGTAGCCGGGCTCTTTCGTTTGAAGGGCCGGGTGGACGAGGCGTTTTTGCAGGAACTGGAAATGCGGCTCCTTTCCGCGGATATGGGGGCCGCGGTGACCCGGGATATTGTCTCCCAGGTGCGCCAATCGTTTCTGGACCGTGAGATCAGCGGGGATGTGGAGGCCCATGTCCGCCAGCACCTGCGTTCGTTGCTGGGTGATGATGACCGGACATTCCAAATGGCCCCCGCGGGGCCGACCGTGATCTTGATCGCCGGGGTCAACGGTTCGGGAAAGACCACCTCTATCGCCAAACTGGCCAACCGCTTCCACAAGGAGGGGAAGAAGGTGCTGGTGGCGGCATGCGACACCTTCCGGGCGGCGGCGGTTGAGCAGCTGGCATTGTGGGCCCAACGGACGGGGGTGGAAATCGTCAAGGGACAGACCGGCGCCGACCCGGCAAGCGTGGCGCACGACGCCTGCGAGAAGGCCAGGTCCAAGGGATTTGACATCCTGATCGTGGACACGGCCGGCAGGTTGCACACCCAGACCCACCTGATGCGGGAATTGGAAAAAATCCAGCGCATTTTGGCGAAACAGATCCCTGGCGCTCCGCACGAGGCGATCATGATCCTGGACGCCACCAATGGCCAGAATGCCATCGCCCAGGCGCAGGAGTTCCAGAAGGTGATCCGCAGCACCGGCCTGATCGTCACCAAACTGGACGGAACCGCCAAGGGCGGCTCGGTGTTCGCGATCAAGCAGAAGCTGCAGTTGCCTGTGAAACTGATCGGCGTGGGGGAGGGGATGGACGACCTGGAGCCCTTCGACCCCGACGCGTTTGTCGCCGCCCTGTTCGAATGATCCGCAAAAGCACCAGGAGATGGGGCAGATGACCAGTTCCGGCCGCAAGGTCCTTGTGACAGGGGGGGCCGGGTTTATCGGCTCGCACCTCGTCCGGGCACTGGGTGACCGGGGGGACCGGGTCACTGTGGTTGATGATTTGTCCACCGGTCAGCGGTCCAACCTTCCTCCGGGAGTTGAATTCCACCCGGGCAAGGCGGAATTGATCCTGGATATGCCACGGGTGATGGATGGCGTGGAACTGGTGTACCACCTGGCCGCCTTGGCCTCGGTCCAGGCCAGTTTGGACAATCCCCTGGCCAGCCATGCCGCCTGCGCCACCTCGACGGTGGCGGTTTGCCAGGCGGCGAAACTGGCCAAGGTGAGGCGGGTGGTCTATGCGGGCAGCGCCAGCGCCTACGGGGTACCCGCCGGCCCGGTCCAGCGGGAGGAAGATCCCCTGTCGCCGCTTTCCGCGTACGCCGCGGCCAAATTGGCAGGGGAGCTCTACCTGCAAGCTTTTGGCGCCGCTTTTGGTTTGGAAACCGCCCGGTTGAGGTTTTTCAATGTCTATGGTCCGCGGCAAAGGCCTGATAGTCCCTACTCTGGCGTGATTGCCCTGTTTGCCAAGGCATTGATCGAAGGGCGCCAGCCCACCATCCTGGGGGACGGGTTACAGACCCGGGATTTTGTCCATGTGCGTGATGTGGTGGCCGCCCTGTTGGCCGCCGGCGAAAGCCCGGAAATGGTAGGGCAGGTTGCCCAGGTGGGAACCGGGAAGCCGACGACCCTCCTGGAATTGGTCCAGACCCTGGCCCAGGTGCTGGGGAAGGATGTTCAGCCGGTATTCGGCCCGGCCCGGGCGGGTGATATTCGGCATTCCTGCGCCAATTTGGACCGGATTGGCAAGCTGTTGGGGTATCGGCCGACCGTTTCGCTGACCGAGGGGCTGCGGGAAACACTGGATTGGATGCGGGAAACCGGAAAAGCCCCTTGATTCCGCCCGTGGCAATTGGCATAGCGCCCGGAGCACTACCGGCCCCATCGGGTTCGGGTGGCCGTTCCCTTGGGGAATCGCATGTTTTTCGGGCGCAAATCATTGGCTTGGGGAGCCCTGCTGGTGGCTGGCGGTTGCGCCACCGGACCGCTGCAGGATAACCCCATGCCTGTCGGCGCGGGTGGCGCCGCGCCCATCCGAGACGCGGGTGCCGAGGGTAATCCGCTGTATCTGCCGGTCGGACCGCCATCCTACGGCCTGGTTTTCGACAAGGCGCTCGACACCCTGGATGATGTCTTTGATATCGCTTACGCCAACCGTTATGACGGTCGGATTGAGACATTTCCCCGTGTGGCTCCGGGCCTTTTTCAGCCCTGGAAGCACGGCAACATGAACCCGAAAGACCGCATACACGCCTCGCTGCAATCCTTGCGGCACCGCGGGGTGTTGACCATCCTGGCCGCGGATGATGGCGGTTACTTCGTGGACCTGAAAATTTACAAGGAGCTGGAAGACCTGCCGGCGCCCGCGCGGACGCTGGGTGCTGCCGCGGCTTTCCGCTCCAGCAGCACCATCGAACGCCAGTACGATGTGGTGGATCCGAACGTGTTTGATATCAACTGGATCCCGGTGGGCAGGGATATCGAGTTCGAGCAGTTTCTCCTCAGGAAGCTTGCGGTAAACACTACCCAAAGCGGTAGCTGAATTTTTTCCGCCGCGGCCACCCGGACTATTTTTGTCGCAGCCAAATTCCCGGGGATGGTGGATCAGGCCGCCTTGCGGGCTGATTCGATATGGGCCGGCAGTTTGATGGTGAAGATGGAACCCTTGCCCAGGGCGCTTTGAACCCGGATTCGTCCCCGGTGCTGATCGATGATCTGGCGGCAGATGGACAAACCCAACCCGGTGCCGCCACGGTTGTCCGAATCGGGTGTTTTGGTGGTGTAAAACGGCTCGAAAATATGGCCCAGGTCACCAGGGCTCATGCCGCAACCGGCGTCGGCAACACTGATTTCCGCCAAGCCCAGGGGGCTATTTTCCAAAACCTCAACCCGAATGACCCCGCCCTGGGGCATGGCCTGTTTCGCGTTGATGAGCAGGTTGAGCAGAACCTGCTCGATCTGAATGGGAACCACCTCGGCCAGCACGGGGCCTTTGTAGATTTTTTCCACCGTGACCCGGTGCTTGGAAAGGTCTTTTCCGGCAAGCAGGAGGGCCTCGTCCACCAACTTGCAGAGGTCGGTCACCTCACGGCGCATGCTCCCGCGGGCCATTCCGAGCATGCCGTGGACAATCGCGGCGGCGCGTTGGGAGGCGGCGACGATCTTCTCGAGCGACTGATCCTTGGATTCCGGGGTCACATTCGGTTTTTGCGCCATTTTGGCGTGGTTGAGAATGGTGGTGAGGATGTTGTTGAATTCGTGGGCCACGCCGCTGGCGACCGTACCCACCGTGGAAAGGCGCTGACACCGCAGCAACTGATCCCGGAGCCAGGCGATTTCATCCTGGGCTGCCGGTTCAGAATTATCGGTGACAACCCGCATCGGAAAGAAGACTCCTGAACCCAGGGAGCGCGCCAAACAGGTGGGGAGCCAGCACGAGGCTGGCGAGTTTCGATGGAATTTGTATCGGTCATGCCGGCCGGATCCTTCAGTCTGTAACTGGTGGAAGAAAAAAGAGTGAACCGGTGGGGCAGGACCTGTCGATAAAACCAAATTGCCCAAGGAATTTTGTCTGCCGTTTTCTGAATTCTCCGAAAGTGAATCGGGAAAGTTCTTGCCAGGTTCGCCTGTTTTGGCGAGTTGGGATCGCCTGATTAGGCAAGCCGTGGCACTTGTTCAGGCAGGAAAAGGGAATGGCCTGGCAGGGACCGACCGATTGCGTCATTCGAACCCAGAGGTGAACCGAAACTACCTGCAAGACACGCACCTTGGCAGCCTTGCGGGATCGTTAGATGTATAAATTTGCGCATAAATTTATATTTTTAGCGACACTGTTTGCCGCCCTGGCTGGGTGGGTGGCGTACGGCCGAGCTGATGATGAAATCCCCGCCGCCAAACCATTCAAGCATGCGATCATATTCTCCGGATTGGCATTGGATTTCACGGCTTACCTGGGGTTGTACGACGCGGCGGTGGAGGCCGGCAAAGCGCCCGACCTGATCATCGCCACCAGTGGAGGGGCAGTCGCGGCGGGTATCATCGCTGCCTATCCCGACAAGAACGAGCGTCTGGCGTTCCTGGAGTCGGAGACCTTTTTCCATTTCATGAGCGACCTGCCTGTCACAAACAACCGGCCGATCAATTTCTTCACCCGCTTGCCCCGGTTTGTGCCTCGCACTTATGGTTTGGCCCCGTTGACTCCGAACCTGTGGCGCAAGCCGCTTTCGCAGCCGCCCAACCTTGCGGAGCAGGTTGAATTCGATGTGCCATTCCCCTCCGACCCGGAAGGGCCCCGTGTGATCCTGATCGCGGGTAAACTCGAGTTTTGCCGCCCCAATGCCTTGAGGATTGGCAAAAAGCTGTTCACCGAGACCTGGATGACGGATCCGCAAACGGGGGCGTCCCTCGCGGGAATGGCCTCCCCGGTGGGTTCCAAATTCCGGCGGAGCTCTGTTTTGGAAGATGCCGAGGTCAGGACCGAGTTGAGCATCGGTGAGGCGTTGCTGGCCTCCATTTCCGAGCCATACCTCTTCACACCCGCCATGGTGGGGGGGGAAGAGTACACCGGGGGGGCGATCGACCTATGGCCCGTTGAACTGGCCCACACTTTGGCCGATGACCTGACCCTGCCCAAACTCCCGGACTTGACCCGGACGATTGAATTGGCTTTTGGAAGCGTGTTTGAGTACAGCAACAAGCGCAGGATGCGCGAGGTGCAAAACACAGCGGTTACCCATTGGGTGGACTTGGAGGATAACCGCGAAGTCCTGAAGGATGACAGTTTCTGGTTCAAGCTGGAGATGGTGAAGGAAGAATCGGACGGATCGAGAAGCTATGTGATCCCGCGGCCCCGAGTGGTTTACACCGCCCCCGCCACCTACGAAGGTTTCCTGGAAAGGATCCGGCTCCAATACAATTACGGGTACGAGCGGGGTTTGGCCGGCCTGTCGGATTGAGGCTTTTGGGCCGGTTGAATATCCTTGCCAAAACAGGTTTAAACTGTAATAGTTAGAAATTGATGCGCCCGTAGCTCAACTGGATAGAGCGTTGCCCTCCGGAGGCAAAGGTTACAGGTTCGACTCCTGTCGGGCGTACTGAGTGTTGAAGCGAATAATAACAATAACCCCGGGGAAACCTGGGGTTTTTTCGTTTGGATGCGGCTGGCCGTGGTTGGATGCGGTGCCAATGTTTTTGGTCACGGGTTCTTTGGGCAATGCATGAAGTACCCCATCAACTCCCCGGAACCGATTACAGTGTTCCGGATTTCACCGCGTACCGTCACTTTGTCTGCCCCGGGGGTTAGCGGGGGGACGGTCGACAACGCGAAGAGTTTGAAAAGGTAGCGTTGCTGGCGGAATGGTGGAGGATCCGGGCCATCGTAGCCGGTGCCACCCAGGTCATTTTTTCCCTGCATGGCGCCCGAGGGTAGTCTCTCGCTTGTCTGCAATGCGCGTGCCAAGTGGCTGGTCTGCGGAAGCAACCCGTAAACGATCCAATGGACGCATTCGCCTCCGGGGGAATCCGGGCATTCGCAGATCAGGACCAGGTTTCGGGTACCCTCCGGCGGTGCAGACCATTCCAGGTGGGGAGACCAGTTGAAACCGCACCGGGCGAACTTTTTGGGTATGTGCCTGCCGTGGCTGAAATCCGGACTGGATAAAAAGATATCCATGACAGAACCCTCCAGATGGACGAAACGGGAAGGCGATAGTCATTTTATCCCCGCCACTGTCCTCCAAGCGCAAACATTGTCGGCGGCATTACCGGGAGGTAAGGAAAGCAGCGCAAAAATCGGTCGGAGGGTAGGGGGAATTAATCGGGCCATGCACGCCGGCACCGCCCGCCAGGGAACCTTTCACATAAATGGGAGGTCGGCAAAAAGGCGGCCTTTACCTAGCGGGGGGATGCCAGGCGGTCCAAATCTTCCAGCTTCAGGCGGACGCTCAGGATGTAGGGCTGTTCCTTGGGGGTCCAATGCCCGTAGGTGGTGGTAACGATGGTGCCATCGGGCAGGATTTCCACGCCGGGGTAGGCGCAATCACCCCGGTTGTGGTTGTCCTTCAGGCGGACGCGGTACTGCCCGGGCCTGTTTTTGGAGATATCCTCGTAAGTGCCCACCCAGGCGACCCAGTCGCCCTCGGAGGCGCTTTTCTCACCGCGTCGGGGGACATCGCGGAAGGAAATGAAAAGGCGGCCATCGGGCGCGTACACGGCAGTGTGGCGGTCGCCGGTGAGGGAAGGTGGCAGTTCCCGAGGTTGGGTCCAGGTTTTTCCCTCGTCCCGCGAGAAAATCACATGGGAGTGGCTGGCGCGGCGATTTTCCCGCAACAGCACGCAGATCTCCTTGCCATCCGGCGAGCGCAACGCGCCGGGTTCGCACAGGTGCACATCGCTGGCGGATTGGACCGTGGACGGTTCGGCCCAGGTGAGTCCGCCATCGGTGCTGGTGGTGGAATACAGGGTGAACTTGCCCTGGGCCTTGCCGCCTGTCGGGGCGAAAAATCGGCCGTCATCGTGGAACATCGCCATGTAATGACCGGGGCCTGTCTTGATTGGAAAAACCGAGCCCATGGCGACAATGCCACCCCAGGGGCCGATCGGCTTCAGCTCGGACCAGGTGGCGCCATCGTCCTCGCTGACCGACATGCGGATGGGGTGCAGACCGCTGAACAGGATGATGCGCTTCTTGCCGGCGGCATCGATCACCCGGTGAATGGTCGGTGTTTCCTTTGAGGTTTCCCAACTTTTGGGGGTGGGCAACCGATCCGACCATGTCTTGCCGCCATCAGGCGACCGCTTGTACTGGATGGGACCCTTGCCATGCCCCTTGGGATAAACGCACAGGATGGTCTTACCGTCTTCCAGAAGGAGTGTGGTGGGATGCCCCAGATATTGTCCGGGTTGACGGTCGACCAGCACCTGACGATCGGTGGCCTTGTCCAGATCCACCAGTGGCAGCCCGGCAACGGTGGTCGCCTCCTGGGCTGAAGCCTGGGTGCCAAAAAGATTGGCCATCAGGCAGGCCAGCGGAAAAGCCAGGGGGGCGCGCATCATGGGGGAATTCCTCGCCGGCAAAAAACCAGTTGTTTCGATTCTACCCTGAACCGCCGTTGTTGTTGGGCCATTCCCGGGATTTTGACCCCGGAAGGGACGGTGGTATCTTGGGGGAATCCGTCGGCGAATCGGGAGTGGGGCGTGGCCGAATCTTTGAACCGATATCCGAAAGTTCCGGGCGAAGAGCACCTCGACGGCGCGATCGCCGAGGGCGTCGAGGGGTTGCGTGATGCCGGCCGGCTTTTCCATGGTTTCAAGTGGAGCCTGGGGACCAGCAGCAACTACAGCGTGGTTCTCCAGCGGAATCCGCTTCGCCTGTTACTGACCTCCAGCGGCAATGACAAGCGCCTGCTCCGCGAGTGTGACTTCGTGGTGGTGGATGAGCACGGGAAGTCGCTGGTGGATCCGGCGCATGGCAAACCCTCGGCGGAAACCGGTTTGCACCTGCTGTTGGCGGAATTGCCCGAAACCGGTGCGGTGCTGCACACCCATTCGGTTTGGAGCACGCTGCTGACCGATCGTTTCGGCGAGGTGGGTTTCACCCTTGAACGGTTCGAGATGCTCAAGGGGCTGGACGGGATCACCACCCACGAGGCCAGCAAGCTGGTGGAGGTTTTCGCCAACGACCAGGACATCGCCCGGTTGGCGGGACGTGTCCGGCCGCGGGTGCTTGATACCGAAAAGCCTCTCAAGCATGGTTTTTTACTGGAGCGCCATGGCTTGTACGCCTGGGGCAAATCGCTGGCCGAAGCCCGACGCCACATCGAGATTTTTGAATTCCTGTTCGAAGTGCTGGGGCGCAAGCTGCAGGGCGGGTGACCGGATTCATCCGTCGGCTTGCTGGAGGTTGAGACATGGCTTGCGTGGTTGTTCCGGATGAGAATCGGGTTATTTCCGACAACGGTGAGATCACCGCTTTTTTGAAGCCGTTCGGCATCTGGCACGAGCGCTGGGAGTTGGCCGAGCGGGTCAGTCCCTCGGCGCCCGCCGAGGAGATCCTGGCCGCCTACAAGCCGGAAATCGACCGCTTGAGCGCTGCCGGGGGGTATATCACCGCCGATGTGATGCAGGTCACCCCGGAAACGCCCAACCTGGATGCGATGATGGAGAAATTCAAGAGCGAGCACACTCATTCGGAGGATGAGGTCCGCTTCATCCTGCGCGGTGCCGGGTTGTTCCATATCCATCCGGACAACGGGCCGGTGTTCGCCATTCAGGTGGAAGCCGGCGACCTGATCAATGTGCCCAAGGGCGTGCGCCACTGGTTCAACCTGTGCGCCGACCGCAACATCCGGGCCATCCGCCTGTTTCAAAACCCGGCGGGGTGGACCCCACAGTATGTGGAAGCGCCGGTCAGTGGCAGGTATCAGCCACTCTGTTTTGGTCCCACCTACCTAGGCGGCCAGGGGAACGCCCCGGCGGGCAGGCTGGGTGAGCCCGTGGATAACCGGCTGAAGGTTTGATTTTCCCATGCGAATCAATGCTCGCCTGGCCCTTCTCGATATCGAGGGGACGGTCTCTCCGCTGGCTTTCGTGAGGGATGTGATGTTCCCTTTCGCGGCCGCGCGCTACGAGAGCTTTTTCGAGAGGCGTTTCAACGACCCGGGGTTGGCCGGCACGATCGACGCGCTGAAGTCTGAGGGCTCGCGTGAGGCGATTCCGGTTCGGCTGGAATGTTGGCGGGATGTTGCGGATTATTGCGCCCGCTTGACGCGGGAGGACCGGAAGGCCACCGGCCTGAAGGCCGCCCAAGGGCTGATCTGGGATGAGGGATTCGCATCAGGCGAATTGCAACCGCCCCTTTTTGCCGATGTGCGTCCTGCGCTGGAAAGATGGCGAGGGGGCGGGGTGGGGCTGGCTGTCTATTCAAGCGGGAGCGAACATGCACAGCGCCAGTTTTTTGCCCACACCGTCGAGGGGAACCTGGCTGGTTTGTTCCAGGCTTTTTTCGACACTTCCGTTGGCATGAAGAAGGAATCTTCGAGTTACTCGGCGATCGCGGGGCGGTTGGGAGTGCCCGCCCCGGAAATCTGTTTTTTTTCCGATGTGGTCGCCGAGCTGGAGGGGGCACACCAGGCCGGGATGCGGGCGGTGCTGGTGCGCCGGCCTGGCAACGCCACCCAACCACCCTGGGCGGGATTGGCGGTGGAGAGTTTGGAAGGAGTGGAACTGGCGGCCGGTTGAATTCGGGCCGTGTCAGCGAATGCCGAGCCGCCTGCGGACTTCCATCTCGACTTCGCCCAAGGCGCGGCGGTCGATCCCCTGGCCCTTGGGGCTGCGCCAAAGGATGTTGCCCTTGTCATCCACCAGCACCAGGCTTGGGAAGCTGTGCACATCGAACTGGTTGCGTACCGGGCAGGAATCACCCCCGCCCAGGAGTGAGTTGTAGTTCACGGCGAGCCGATTTTGCACCATACGCACCTTGCTGACCTGCTCGGGACGGGTGCCGCTCTCGTAGGCCAGGCCGATCACTTCCAAACCGTAGGGGCCGTACAGGCGCTGGAGCTCCTTCAGATGCGGAATGGATTTGAGGCAGGGATTGCAGTTGCTGTACCAAAAGTCGAACAACACCACCTTCCCGCGGCGATTTTTGGAAAACTCCCAGGTTTTGCCTTCAAGATCGAGAAGGGCCATCTGTTCGAGCTTGTTGCCCACCAGCACGCAGGACGGTGCGGGGGTAACCGTGCTGACCAGAGGGGCAGGCGCGGGCGCCGCCGGGGGATTGATGCTCAAAAGCGGGCTTTCGGCCAGGTTGGCTGGCCCCTTGGCGATACGGTCGGTCGGCAATCCGGTCTCGGTTCCCGGGGCCTCATTCGGGGCGGCTGGCGCGTTGAGTCCGCTGGCTGGTGACGGCCCTGGCCCTGGCACGGGAACCGGGGCGGGAGCCGGAGCCGGGGTGGGAGGCGGAGAAACCGGCAGGGTCAGCGGCG
>JAFMJU010000486.1 GCA_017853285.1 Gemmataceae bacterium | reverse complement strand
CCCCCCATCCAGCAGCGGGATGGGCAGGAAATTCACCACCGCCAGATTGATGGAAATGATGCCCAAAAACAGTACCAGCAGCAGCGGGTCCTGGGCCGCGGAAAACGCCTGGGCGGCAATTTCGATGGGCCCCCCGAGACTGTCGGTGGAGATATCGCGGGTGAAAATCCGCGCGATGTTCATGTAGATGGTTTGCACCCACCGACGGGTCTGGTGCCAGCCCATCGTCAGGGCCTGGGGAAGGGACTCGGCCTTTTCCACATGCCAGTCATCCTGGAAGAAAAATCCCCGTTCCACCAAAGGGCGGTCGGTGTCCAATCCGGGCTGGATTGTCACCTCCATATCCTCCCCGGCGCGGCGAATTTTCAGTTTCAGTTCGGATCGGGCCTCCACCCCCGCGCGTTGATCCTGGATCTGGTCATCCAGCCAGGCCCCCTGGTCCAGCCGTGGCTCAATCCCGGCGGTGGGTTTGCCAGCCCCGCGGATCCGCGTCGCCAAGTCCACCCATTTGGGGGCTGGCGGCACGGCAGGGGCGGCAGCGGATTTTTCACCTTCTTTGGGTTCCTTGGCCTTCATTTCCGCCAACTTGGGATTGGGAACCAGCGCCACACGCTCAATCCGGTCACCGGCTTTCAACGGGCTTTTTTCTGGGGCCATGGCCACGACAGTGTCCACCCTGTAGGCGATGCCCAGCTCGGGAATGCTGGTGGGTGAATCCTGGTAGAGGGCCGATTCCTCGGAAGTGCTCCAGCGTTCATCCCATGCCAAAACCAGTGGAGCCTCCAAAGGCTTCGATTCCTGGTGTTTGTGTTCACGGTTCAGGCTGACACGAACCTTGGCCCCCTTGCCAGCCGCGGCTACTTTTTGGCGCAACTGGTGGGGCAGGGATAGCGGGTCCACTGCACCAGACACCAAGTCCAGAATCGCCGCCGGCTTGTCATCGGCCGTCAGTACTTCCAGCCGGGTCAACTTGTCCCCTTCCAGAACCCCCATTTGGGCGGCTGAGGATCCGTTACGCAGTGCCGCCACCAAGCCCATGGTCAGGCGTGCTGGCAACACCCGACGAAATGCCGGGGGCACCAGAGCTAGCCACCTTTTCGCAGGACCTTCAGCCTGTTTTTGGCCTTTTTCAGGTTCAGGCTTCCGTTCCAACTCGAGCACGATCGGCTTGCCGGCCAAGGCCTGCAAACGGTTGCGCCATTCGGTGTAGTCCCTCACCGGGCTGACCTGGAAGGGATCGGAAAGGTTGGCGGGGTCGCTCATGGCGACTACCCGGTCGTTAAAGGTCACCCCCCGGGCGGGCCATTCCAGCTCCCCACCTTCCTTGGGGTTCATCCGCACCCGCAAAGCCTTGCCCGAGGATTGCACCATTCCTTTTGCCAATTCTTCGGCCACCTGCGCGGGCGTCATGCCCTCCAGGCTTTTGTCGGCGATGGTTTCCCCCCATGAAGTTGGCAATTGACCCTGCGGCCAAGGAAGTAAACGGATCAGGGAAGCTGGACTGCCTGGGTAGTAGGGCCCTGTCAATTCCCCGGTAGGCTGTTTGGGGATCAGCTCCAGTGTGCCCCCGATGTTCTTGGCGATCCCGATCACCGGATTTTTCTGGTAGGCACCCCGTTCCGGGGCGATCGACAGGGTTTCCTCCGTGCCATCCGGTTGGCGGAGCTTGAAATCCACCGGCACCCCGCTTCGGGAAAGCGCCACTTCCATCCGCAGGTCATCGAAAGAGGCGACATGTTTGCCGCCAATGGTTTGCACGGTCGCCCCGCTGCGCATACCGGCCTTCCAGGCCGGGCCACCCGATCCCACCTGCCACACGGTGGGATCCACCTGGCGCAATCCCTGGGTGCGGAAAACCAGCAGGAAACAGAGGAGGCCGAACAGGATGTTCATCACCACCCCGGCGGAAATGATCAACATGCGCTGGAAGACGGTTTTCTTCTTGAAGGATCGGGGATTTTCCTCCTCTTCCTCGGATCCCTCGCCCACCATCTGCACATAACCGCCCAAGGGCAGGGCGCCCACCATGTACAGGGTCTCACCCCACCGGAAAGAACACCCCGGCAAGGCAGGTCCGAAACCGATGCTGAAGGTTTTCACATACACATCGCAGGCCTTTGCCGCGAGAAAATGCCCCAACTCATGGACAAAAATCACCAGTCCCAGGCCGGCCACCACAAGGGCGGCCTGCACGAGGGCGTAGGGGCCCTGCTTCATCCACAGCCAGCCTGCCCCGAGGGCGAGGATGGCGAAAAACAAGGCATTTTGGGCCAGCCATGATGCCGGCGAAAGTGGTACCGGCACCGGTTGTTCACCCGGCAAATTGACCGGACTCAGTGCGCCGTTGTTTTCTGGTTGCTCTGCCAATTCCGTGCCTCCTGGCGTGCCCAGCGGTCGGCCCGCCGCAAATCCTGCAATCCGGGTGAGGCGTCATGCGTGTGCGCCCCCACCACTTCAGACACCAACCGGGTGATGTCCAGAAATCCCAATTTCCCCTCGAGAAAACGCTCGACGGCCACCTCGTTGGCGGCATTCAAGACCGCCCCTGCGGTACCACCTGACCGGGCAACCTCCAGCCCCAGGTCCAGCGCCGGAAACGCTTCCCGGTCGGGCTGTTCGAAAGTCCATTTTGACAGGGAGCGCCAATCCAGTCGCCGGGTGGGCCCCGAAACCCGGTTGGGCCAGGTGAGCGCGTACTGGATGGGTAAACGCATGTCCGGGGGCGAAGCCTGCGCCACCACCGATCCGTCCACAAATTCGACAAAACTGTGGACCACGCTCTCGGGGTGAATGATCGCATCGAGCTTGGATACCGGCATATCGAACAACCACCGGGCCTCGATCAGTTCCAGGGCCTTGTTCATCAGGGTGGCCGAGTCGATTGTGATTTTTCGTCCCATGCGCCAAGTGGGATGGGCCAGCGCCTGTTCGACGGTCACGGCACCGAGGTCAGACCTTTTACGCCCCCGAAACGGCCCGCCACTACCCGTTAGCACTAGCTTTTCAACACGGCGCAAGGATCCATCTTCTTGAAGCAGTTGAAATAATGCGCTATGCTCGCTGTCTACCGGCAGGACATGGGCTCCCCTCCGTTTGGCCAAATCCAACACGAGG
>JAFMJU010000485.1 GCA_017853285.1 Gemmataceae bacterium | reverse complement strand
CCGTCGATCTCGATGATGTCGGCGCCAGCCTTGGCGACCCCCACGGCGATGGTGCCGATGTTGTCAACCGCCACCAGCTTCACGCTGACGGGCACACCCGGATTGACAGCCTTGAGGTCGTGGATGAGCTGGGCCAGGTCCTCAATGGAGTAGATGTCGTGGTGGGGGGGCGGGCTGATCAGGTCATTGCCGGGTTTGCCGTAGCGGATCTCGGCGATCTCGGAGGTGACCTTTTTACCCATCAACTGGCCGCCTTCGCCGGGCTTCGCGCCCTGGGCCATCTTGATCTGCAGTTCCTCGCCGTTGACGAGGTACTCCGCGTCAACGCCGAAGCGCCCGCTGGCGATCTGGCGGATCCGGGAACGGAGACGGCCTTTGCGGATGTCCCCATCCAGCGCCAGTTCGGCTGGATTTGCCCGGCGTTGTTCCAGGACCATCTGCCAGAAGTCGGACCAGGCCTTCTCGGGAACATCGTTGCGGAAGCGGGCCTCGCCTCCCTCGCCGGAATTGCTCATGCCGCCGATTTCATTCAGCGCGGCGGCGATGTCCTGGTGGGAGTCTTTCGTCAGTGCGCCGTGGCTCATGGCCGCGCCGCGGAAATGGTTTCGGGCCAATTCCAGCGCGCCTTGGACCGATTCAACCGGCACGGGCGCCCCGACGGGCGCCAGATCGAACAGGTCGCGCAGCACGGTTGGCACACGGGTGTTGACCATGTCGGTGAAGTCGCGGTATTCGGTGCTGACTGCCGGGGCCAGATTGCCGGGAAGGTAGGCGTCCTCGCCCCCCGCCTCGGACCGGGGAGCCTTGGGTTTGGCGGCTTCCTGCCCGGCCAAGGGCAGCTCGCCCGCGGTTCCGGCGACGGCAGCCTTGCGCAAGGCCATGCGGACCTTGGCGTTGAAGGCGTGGTAATCGCGGTTTCGGCCCAGCACCTGCATGTTCTTGGTGCGATCGAGACGGTACCGTGCGTCGTCCACCAGTTCCTGGAAATTGATCCCACCGATGCGGCTGGGCAGATCGCCCAGGTGCTCCATCAATTCCGGACCGAATCCGACCGCTTCGAAAAGAAGGGCGCCGCGATATCCCTCGGCGGTGGTGATGCCCATCTTGCTGATGATCTTCTTGAAGCTGTCTTCCAGCGCCGCGAACACATTTTCAAGGCATTCCCTGCTGGAAAGGGTCCACTCCTGCTTTGTGTCCGGATCCTTGAAGGAAAGTCCGTTCCGGATGAGGCGCAGCATCAGGTAGGGATGGACCGCGTCGGCGCCGAAGGAGACCAGGCAGGCGATGTCGTGACCTTCCTGCACATCCCCCGCCTGCACAACCAGGCTGCAACGCTGGCGGAGGCCCTCACGGGCCAGATGGTTATTCACCGAGCCTAGGGCAAGGAGCGAGGGAATCGGCACCAAATCGCCGTTGAAAGCCTCCCGGTCGGAAAGGCAAATCACATTGAAACCTTCGCGGGCAGCCTGGACGGCCTCCGCGCGGAGTTTGGCGAGGCTCGCCCTCAAACCTTCAGCACCTTCGGAGAGCGGATAGACCGCGTCCAGGGTGCGGAATCCAAGCACCTCGTTGCGGCGGATCTCATCGACCACGCCATCGGAAAGCACGGGGCTGGATAGCTCAAGCTGGCGGCATGGGACCGAACCCGCGCTGCTGGTGCAGTGAACGGGGGAACGGCCCACATAGGTGGTCAGCGACATGGCCCCGCCCTCGCGGTACGGGTCGATGGGCGGGTTGGTGACCTCGGCAAAAGTCTGCTGGAGGTACTTGAAGAGGGTCTGGTGCTGTTGGCTGAAGATGGTGAGAACGCGGTCGAATCCCATCGACCCGAGCGGTTCTTTCTTCAGCTTGGCCATGTCCTTCACGAACACCGCACGCTCGAATTCCCAGCCATGGGCCTGGAGAAGCTGGTCGATGCTCCAACTCCGGCCCTCGAGCACCCGGTTCAGGGAGTCCTCCACGGCCTGGGAGAAATCAAACGACTCGGGAATGATGATCTGGGCCTTGTTCAATTCGTGCAGGTTGGGGCCGAGGTCCCCGCGCATTTCCTCGACGATGCGGCCCATCACCGCGTAGCTGTCCATCCGCTCGCTGGAGCGGGTGTCCAGGGCGATCATCTGGCCGGGTTGCAACTGGCCACTGGCGATGATTTGGGAAGGATCCAGCCCGAACACACCGGATTCGCTACCGATGTACAGCCAGCCCCGACGGTCCTCGCACCACCGGACAGGGCGCAGGCCCATACGGTCAACCAGGCCCACCAAAGTGGTGCCATCTGTGGAGATGATGCCGGCCGGGCCGTCCCAGGCGCCCAGACTCC
Organism: Gemmataceae bacterium; assembly: GCA_017853285.1. GTDB lineage: Bacteria > Planctomycetota > Planctomycetia > Gemmatales > Gemmataceae > UBA6894. The sequence goes on along the minus strand of JAFMJU010000485.1, from coordinate 796 downwards.
CGTAGGCTCGGCGGGTGTAGACCAGCGCGTCAACCGTGTCCTGACCCCACAAATCGGGTTCCCCCTCGAACGCCGGGGGGATGGATGTGCGTATGGCGCGAAGGAGGCTCCAGCCTTTTTCCAGGACCAGGTGCTCCACCCATTCGTCCAGACTGGCGGAGTCACTCATGCTGGGTGACAGCAACTCTCCCCCTGGCAGGGCAGGTTCCAGCCCGCGCGAGTAGGCGTGCACCGCGTTGCGATTGGTTTTGAGGGTATTGATCTCGCCATTGTGGCACAAAAGTCGGAACGGCTGCGCCAGGGCCCAGTTGGGATAGGTGTTGGTGCTGTAGCGGCGATGGAACGCGCACAGGCCCGACTCGAAGGAGGGATCGAGCAGGTCATTGAAATATTCGGCGAACTGGTCGCTGGTGAGCAGGCCCTTGTAATTCACCAGCTTGGAGGAAAGGCTTGAGACGTAAGCCTCAACGCCGGCGGAGGCAAAGGCGTGGCGCAATTTGAGCCGGCGCCGGTAAAGCTCCCGCTCGACATCGGCCATGGCCGGGTCAATCAGCAGGAGAACCTGCTCGAGCAAGGGCCTAGATTCGGCATCCTTGGCGGGGATCTTGTCATCATTGACCGGGACCGCGCGCCATCCGAGCAGTTTCAGCGGCCCTCCGGCGAGGGTTTTGGCAACCAGGTCCCTCGCCTTTTCCGCCTGGGCCCTTTCACGGGGCAGCAACAGTGACCCGACGGCCATGGGGGAATTTGTCTTCACGCCACAACCTGGCCCGAACAGTTTCAGGGCCTGCTCCCG
>JAFMJU010000484.1 GCA_017853285.1 Gemmataceae bacterium | reverse complement strand
GATCAGGTCCGCCAGAACCCCACCCTCCTGCTGGACCCCCAACAAATCCGAAAGCTGTCCCAAACATTGGAGGGTCACCAACAAGCAACCCGGGTTATCCGGCTGTTCAGCCATGGCGACATGCGCCTGACGAACGGCCAAAAGCGCCTGAGCCACCCGGGCGTCCGGACGCCGGTATTGCCCAGACAGGTTGGCCCTGATTTCAGCCTCGATCGATTTACCTGAAATTGTGGGTTTCCCAGCCCAAAATTTCCAAAAAGGGCGAATTTTGACCGGCTGATCCAACCTTCCCTCGCCCCAGTCCAGGTGATCTCGAATCGCCTCATTCACCAGGATGTCGAAATACGCATTGACCAAATCGCTACTTCGATTGGGGTTTCTTTCAGGCGGCCGACGCAGGGTGGCAACTTGGCCAGCCCCGGCCAGATACGGAGATTGCCAATCCGAGAGCCGCGAAAACCTCGGGGCGACCAAAACACCAGGACTGTCACCCAGAAGATTCGCGACAACGGTGTGAATACCTTGGCTTTCCAAGTTGGAGCGCCAGTCTTCCCCTGCAATACCGCTGGCGCTTGGGGGAGAATCAATTCCCAACCCAGCGCAAAGCTTTCGGTAATCCGCGAGAACCCGGGCCGAACGAGACCAGCGCCCATCCAAAAATTGCGAGTATTTCGGGGCGAACCAAATGAGGTAGGAAGCCATCTCCCCGCCATTTTCCACAACCAACATTTTTTCGCGTTCAACCAGGGGCAAGGCCTTTTCAGTCTGGCCACCCCGGACAGCCACCTCCTTGGCCAAATCTCGCATTCCCTCCGCCCAAACAAATCCCCACCCAAATTCCCTGGAAGTCTTGGCGGAAGGACGAAGGTAACCAGTGAACAAACAAGCCCCAATCAAGGCAAGCAAAGCCGCAAGCCCGGACAACCGAGCCAACCAGTTTTCACCCTCCTCGCGCCCCTCACCGTTCCGGGTAATGCCACGCAGGTACTCAGCCAAAAACAGCCCAGAAACCAAACCACCCAGTCCAATCAGTCGAAAACGCGCAAGGCCCAACACCAAAAAACCCACCAGGACCAAAACACGCCAAAGGATTTTTTTTTCCCCGGTTCGGAAAAAAGACCAACCCAGGCAACCAAGGGCCAACACCAAGAGCCCAATACCGACCACCGCGGGAAAGGGGATGAATGACTGATTCCAAGAAGCGGTCAACCATTCCAAAAAAGACCCCAAATGCTGAAGGTAAACACGGCCATCCTTGCGGAGTTCGTCAACCCCCTCAAAAAAGCCGAGCGTTTCTGGAAGTTGGTACACACGAAAAAGGAAAGGATTGACCAATGAACCCATAAAGGCAGAGATCATCAGGGCACCAAAAGGCAGAGCCCGCTTACCCGACAAAAGCAGATGGGCCGCCCCCCAAATGAGAACCACTGCCAAGCCAAACAAAAAACCTGAGTCCAAATTTGCCCAAAGGGCAAAACCGAGAAAAACCATCAGGGAGTATGCCTTAATCGCCCCCTCCGGCCCGATCGATTCAAATTTTCCGAGCAAAACCAGCAACACAGTCATGCAAAAAAGGGTTGCGAGATGAGGCCCGACATCCGCCTGACCCGAGACGGCCAACAAAGCGGCTGTTGCTAGGATGGGGGCCATCAGCTGGCGAACAGGGCCTTTTCCCGAGACGGCAAAAACGGACCAACCAACCAACACAAACCCAAAGGCTTTCAAGGCGACAATCCATCTGCCCTGCCCGCCATCCAACTGCCATGCCGCGTAGAGCATCCGGTCAAAAAGCCAGGCCCCGTTCACCCATTTGGAATCCTTCAGCGCGTAACTGAATGGCTCCTCACCCAAAGCGACCGCCCCTTCCGACAAGGCGCGCCCCGTGGCCAAACGAATCAGCGATTCGCCCCCGCGCATGGGAAACGCCGCAAGGGCAATCGCGAAGATGCCGAGCAAAAACCACCAAACCGTGCTGTCAAATACTCCCGCTATGTTTTTGCTTGCGACAGTTTTCTGTGAATCCCCGATGGGAATGGCACTTTCAGTTTGGTCGTAAACTGAAATTTCAGCCGGATTAATTTGCATGATTAAGTTTCCGGAACCAATTAAACCTTATTCAATGCTATCACCTAAATGCCTTGAGATGCTCGCCCACCGAACCTAAAGATGAGGCTGAGGCCCTTCCTGGACACCCGAAGTGCGGGGTTGAATTCAGATCCAATCTCTGGTCTTGTGGTGTTCGTGAGAGTCGATGTTGGATGAATTTTTCGCCAGGTCGGAATTGAAGCAACTAACTTCCCTGCCGGAATTGAAACCAGCCGGACACCCACCAGCAAGGAGTGCTGCATATGACGGGATCCATCCAAAAGCATGGTTTGTCACTGAAAAGTAACCGGCCTGAAAGGGGAACGATCGCATTCATCGGATGGGTTTGCCTGGTCTTGGTCTGCTCAATCGGTTGTGCCCGCGGCCAGGACGCAGGGAAAGAAAAAAATACCCGCCCGAAAATCTCGGCACCGGAATTGTCCGGGGGTACTGCATGGCTCAATACAGCCAAGCCCATTTCCCTGAAAGATCTCAGGGGAAAAGTCGTTTTGCTTGATTTCTGGACCTTGTGCTGCATCAATTGCATCCACACCTTGCCAGACCTCGATCGTTTGGAAAAAAAATGGGGCAAGGAATTGGTGGTCATCGGGGTGCATAGCCCGAAATTTGACAACGAAAAGTCCACCGCTAGCATCCGCAAGGCCTTGCTGCGTTACGAGGTCACCCACCCTGTTATCAACGATTCAGAACGCCGCATCTGGGAAGCTTATGGCGTCGACTCATGGCCCACCCTGGTTTTGATTGACCCGGAAGGGAATTTTGTTGCCAGAGGTTCTGGCGAAGGCCTGTATGACGCCGTGGACGATGCGATCAGCGATTTGGTCAAAAAGCACAAAGCCATTGGATCATTGAAGGTTGGTCCGTTGGATTTTCAACTGGAGACCGAAAACCGCCAAAGCATTCTGAAATTTCCTGGCAAGGTGATCACCGACGCCGCCGGCAAGAGAATGTTCATCGCCGACAGCACAAACCACAGAATCGTTTGCGCCTCCCCTGAAGGGGAGGTTATTTGGACAGCCGG
>JAFMJU010000483.1 GCA_017853285.1 Gemmataceae bacterium | reverse complement strand
TGCCCAAGGCCATCACCGCCAGCAACAGACCTGCCCGCATGGTTTGCCCCCCATTCCCATCCGGTGACCCAAAAAGCCCCAACCAATCACCCGCGCAATATCAAGCTATCAGCGATGAGCCACTTGATTCCCACATCCATTTGGCCCAATCAAGATAATTGGCCCTAATGAACCGTATGCCCGAAGCTTATCCGGGTGGAATGCGTCGTTTTCAAACCGACTTCTTGGTACGATTTGCAGACCGGAATTCGGCGCCAGCCGAAGGGTGAACCGGTTAATCCACAGCGGGCCGCTCCCGCACCTTCATCCAGCTTCAAGGTTCTCACATGCGAAGTTTTTCCTCCACTCGTATCGGCTCGGTGGCCTGGGGCTGCCTGGCGGGCTCGTTGGCACTGACGGTGATGGGCGCCTTCACTGCCCTTGTCACGACAGGCCGGGCGGATGACGCCCCCAAGGCCGCCAACTTCACCCAGAAGATCGATGGCAGTTCGGTCGCTTTCGACATGGTCGCCATCCCGGGTGGCAAATTCAAAATGGGCACCCCGGATTCCGAGGCCGGCCGCAAGGACGATGAGGGCCCCCAGCACGAGGTGGAACTGGCCCCGTTCTTCATGGGCAAGACCGAGGTCACCTGGGACGAATTCGACCAGTACTGGAAGGTGGAAGGGCAACCGATGGCCCGCCCCGACGAGACCGACGCCCGCAAGGCCGACGCCATCACCCGCCCCACGCCGCCCTATGCCGACGAGACCTTCGGCCACGGCCGCGAGGGTAACCCGGTGATCTGCATCACCCACCACACCGCCATGGAGTATTGCCGCTGGCTCAGCCGCAAGACCGGCCGCTGGTACCGCCTGCCCACCGAGGCCGAGTGGGAATACGCCTGCCGCGCCGGCACCACCACCGCCTACAGCTACGGCGACGACGCCTCCAAGCTGGGTGACTACGCCTGGTTCGCGGGCAACTCCGAGGAACTGGCCCATAAAGTTGGCCAGAAAAAGCCGAACCCCTGGGGCCTGCACGACATGCACGGCAACGCCTGCGAATGGTGCCTGGATCACTACGAGAAAGACCTCTACCCCAAGCTGGCCGGCAAGTTGAGCGTGCGCCCGGTGGTGATGCCCACCGAGAAGCGGTTCAGCCATGTGGCCCGCGGCGGCTCCTGGGCCGACCCTGCCCCCATGCTGCGCAGCGGCGCCCGCCGCGGCAGCGACAAGACCTGGATCAAGCTCGACCCGCAGCGCCCGCAGAGCATCTGGTGGCTCACCAGCGCCGAGTTCGTGGGCTTCCGGGTGGTCAGCCCGGTGAAGGAACAGGCCGAGATGGTGGACCTGCGCAGCAAGGTCACCCGTCAGAGCCAATGATAAAAAAACCGCCCCGGCCCCTTGAAGCCGGGGCGGTTTTGCGTTCGACTGTAGGTTCCGGGTGGTCTTCCTGACTGCCTCCCGCTTTTAAGTTCCGTTGGATTTGGTTGGTTCTGGCCCTCTTCCCCACGACAACAACCGGAGATGGATGATGAGCAAGTTGAATCGGCGCGCGGCTATCGGCACGGGCATCTCGGCTGCGGCCGCCCTCTCGGCCCTGCCCACCGGCGCCTACGCCGCCGGCGACGAGGTGATCAAGGTTGGCCTGATCGGCTGCGGTGGCCGCGGCACCGGCGCCGCCAGCAACGTGCTTCACTCCGCCCCGGGCGTGGTGATCCACGCCGTGGGCGACATGTTCGAGAGCCAGGCGAAGAACGCCCAGCGCAGCATCCGCAACATGGCGGACAACGAGCCCAAGATCAAGGAACTGGGCAACAAGGCCGACCTGCCCGATGACCGCGTCTTCTGGGGCCTCGACGCCTACCAGAAGGTCATCAACAGCGGCGTGAACTATGTGATCCTGGCCACGCCTCCCGGCTTCCGCCCGCTGCACATCGAGGCCGCCATCAAGGCCGGCAAGAACCTGTTCACCGAGAAGCCCGTCGCGGTGGACGGCGCCGGCATCCGCATCTGCATGAAGGCCTTCGACGAGGCCAATCAGAAGAAGCTGGGCGTGGCAGCCGGCACCCAACGCCGACACCAGGCCAGCTACATCGAGACCATCAAGCGCATCCACGACGGCGCCATCGGCGACCTGGTCACCGGCCGCTGCTACTGGAACCAGGGCATCCTCTGGAGCCGCCCGCGTCGTGAGAAGATGACCGACCTCGAGTACCAGTGCTGGAACTGGTACAACTTCACCTGGATCTGCGGCGACCATGTCGTCGAGCAGCATGTGCATAACCTGGATGTGCTCAACTGGGTCTTCCGCGAGCACCCCGTGGCCGTCAACGCCATGGGTGGCCGCAGCCGCAACAATCCGGCGTACGGCCACATCTTCGACTTCTTCTCGGCCGAGCTCGAGTACCCCGGCGACCGCCATTGCATCAGCCAGGCCCGCCAGATCAGCAACTGCTTCAACGCGGTGACCGAGTTTGTCACGGGCACCAAGGGCACCTCCCATGTGGGTGGTTCCACCATCAACGGCAAGCCGGTGGTCACCCCCGCCATGCGCCGTCAGCAAACCGACCCCTACATCCAGGAGCACACCGACCTGATCACCTCGATCCGGGCCAGCAGCCCCATCAACGAGCTGAAGAATGTGGCGGAAAGCACCCTGACTGCCATCATGGTGCGCGAGGCCGCCTACAGCGGCCAGCGCATCACCTGGGAGCAGGCGCTCAACAGCCAGAAGACCTACCTCGATGTCAGCAAGCTGTCGCTCGACATGAAGATGCCCGAATGGGAAGTGGCCGTTCCCGGCAAGACCCGCTTCTCCTAAGAAACCCCGCTCCGCGGAAACCAGAAGGCCCTTCCTGGCAACAGGGAGGGCCTTTCGCTTGCCATCGCTTGAGACTCCAACATGGACGAACAAGAATTCATCCAGACCTGGCCGCGACTCTACGAACAATCGGGCCATGAGGCGGCCCTGAAATACCTGCAAGACATCCACCACCAGGTGGCCACCTCGGCCACCACCCGGGGTGACTCCCGACTGCACGGCGTGATCCTGTGCGAATTGGGCAGCCTGAGCCAGATGGCCGGCAAAATCACCGAGGCGGAGACCTACTACCGCCTCGCCGGTGAGGTGACCGGCCGGGAGGATGTGGCC
>JAFMJU010000482.1 GCA_017853285.1 Gemmataceae bacterium | reverse complement strand
AGGTACACCACACCCGACGCGGCTCCTTCCACCCACCTACTTGTCAAAGAACAAATTCAACAACCACTCAGTTCTCACTGAGCAGTTGTGATGAAATGAATGCTAAGGTCAGCGGTCGGGGGTGTCAAGGAAAAAATCGCCAGCCTACCCGGATCAACTTCGTAAACCCTTACCATTCAATGATTTAAAACTATCCACTCCAGGCCTTCCAGCCATCATTCCCGTCAGTATCCCGGCCCGGACAGGTCAATACCGCCCCGTCAGCGAACCCGTGGCCCCTTCCCGAAACGCTGCAAGAGACCTCAAATCCGTACCCCGCTTTCCCTAAGATGCATCTCTGTGGATGGGGCCGGAACCGGCTGGAAATTTCAGGCCTCAGGTTAATTCCTGTTCCCCCTCCCCCCCACGCCTCGGATCAGGGATCAACTGGAAAGAAGCTCACAAAAATGCCCCAAGCCACTGCTCCCCGTGTGCTGGTCATGCGCGCCCCCGGCACCAATTGCGACCGGGAAACCGCCTTCGCCTTCGAACTCGCCGGCGCCACCGCCCGGCCACATACCCTGCTGGAAGTGCGCCAAAACCCGGCCCTGCTGCGTGATTACCAAATCCTCGTCATGCCCGGCGGCTTCTCCTATGGCGACGACGCCGGGGCGGGAACCATCTGGGCCGCCGAGTTGCGCCATTTCCTGGCCGATGAACTGCGCGCCTTCCGCGACCGCGGCAACCTGATCCTCGGCATTTGCAATGGTTTCCAAGCCCTAGTCCGCACCGGCCTCCTCGTTCCCCAGGACGAAGACGGCCCGGTGGTCAGCCTCACCCGAAACACCTCGGGCCGCTACATCGACCGGTGGGTCCAACTGGCAGTCAGCCCCGGTAACAACAAGTTTCTCCAGGAGATCGACCGCCTCCATGTCCCCATGGCCCACGGCGAAGGCCGCTTCGTCACCCGTGAGGCCTGGCAACTCGAGGGCCTGGAGCAATCCGGCCAACTGGCGCTGCGCTACGCCACCCACGGTGGCGAAATCGCCGCCCAGGATGACTTGCAAAACAACCCCAACGGCTCCAGCGGTTCCGTCGCCGGCCTCTCTGATGCCTCCGGCCAGGTCCTCGGCATGATGCCCCACCCCGAACGGCATGTGCTCCCCACCCAAAACCCGCACTGGACACGGCTTGGCCTGGCCCAAAAACCCGATGGTTTGCGCATCTTCGAGAATGCGGTCAAAAGCTTCGCCTGAACCGGATCAGGCACCATGCAAATGAGCCGGGCCCCGCGATCTCATCGCGGGGCCCGGCTCGTTTCCAATTCCAGTCGGTCGGGAATCCGGGAAAGGTTAGTTCCCGTCGCCAGTCCCGGCACCTGGATCGGCCTTTCCTTCCCCCTCACCCGACCCGTCCGGGTCGTTGACGCGGGTCAGCAGCATCTGCTCCACCTTTGCCCCGCCACGGTGGGCCAAGATGGTGGTCTCATCCTTGGTCAGGTTGCTCAGGCCGGCCTCGTAAACCGGTTCCTTCTTGTCATCCACGGTCCAGGCCACCCGCTGGGTTTTCTTGTCCAGCTTGCCCGTCACCTTCTTGCTCGAGTCCTCGATGGCGTTGTAGTAGGTGCCCCGGACGATCCCGTCCTTGTTCAGCGCAAGCTGGATAAAGTTACTCGGGTTGGACTCTTTTTCCCGCGTCAGGGCGAACACCCCCAGCGATTGCCACTTGTCGTCCTTGGCCAGTTGCAGGTCGGGGCCGGCCCCCTGGGCGGCCAGTGCGCTCGCTTGCTGGGCGTACTCGGTGGCGCTGCCAGCCGGTTGCCCCTGCACATAAACGGTGTCACCCTGGTAGACCACCGTCGAGCCATAGTTGTAGGGGATGGGGGTCGTCCCGCAACCGCACCAACCGCTCAGCCCGCCCCAGGCCATGCTGGTCAGCAGCCCGGCTCCAAAGCCCCAGCCAAAGCCTCCCCCGTACCACCCGCCCGGCCACCATGGCCCGAAATGGTTGCCGTACCAGCCACGCCCGCCATAAAAACCGCCGTTGTAGAAATTGTTCCGCACCAGGTTGCCATTGTTGTTCAGCGAACCCATGGAATAGTTCCGCAGGTTGTTGCCGCTCAAATTACCGAGGTTTCCGCGGTTGGCGTATCGCGACAGGTTCATCTCGCCTGGGAAGGCTCCACGGTTGTTGAATCCGTCAAACCCGCCACGGGCCCCGTCGATCCCACCACGGGCGCCCTCGAAACCGCCAATCCCACCGCGCGCCCCATCGAATCCGCCGCGGTTTCCATCAATTCCCCCGCGCGCGCCGTCAAATCCTCCGCGGTTACCGTCAATCCCGCCACGCGCGCCGTCGATCCCGCCTCGGGCACCATCCACCCCGCCGGGGCGCATGGTGCCGCTGAATCCTTGCCCGGGCCGCTCCCCGCCAAAGCCACCGGGACGGTCCACACCACCAAAACCACCACCCGGACGATCCATGCCGCCGAAACCACCGCCGGCGCGATCCATCCCGCCAACGCCACCACTCGGGTGGTACCCGGCGCTGGGGTGGTAGCCGCCCCCGCCAAAGCTGCCACCTCCGTGGTATCCGCCTCCACCCCCGCCACCATGGCCGTAGGCCAGCGATCCCAGCCCCACCACCGATGACAGCACCACCACCCCGGCCATCATGGCCGCCACCGTCTGCTTGCGGTCCAATTCCCACATGATCATTCCCTCGTTTGTTTGCTGTTTGACTTGCTGTAGTTGGTTTCCGGGCTCACTTTTCCCGTTTGAACCGCAGGGGTTTCTGGTCCGGCATCCTCGCGCCGTCCACCACCCGCTCGATCGGCTGCCAGATGAACTCGTCCCGGCTCACCGGGTTGATCACCTGGACCGATTCCACCCGGCTGCCCACTTCCGGGCTGGAGGGCTTGCCCACCAGCACGCTGTTCAGGGTGTGTCCGTCGCTTTCCAGCACGCCTTCCGCCCGACCGCCGGTCGATTCGAAGACCCAGGTGCGGATCAGCCCGGTGTGCGGGTCCGGGTTCAGAATCTGGATCGACTCCACCGCGGCGCCCTCCTTGGGCTTCCGTACCAGGTGGCACACCAAAAGCTTGCCGCCCAGCATCGACTGGATCCGCCCCGTCACCACCAATCCCTGGTCCTCGCCGT
>JAFMJU010000481.1 GCA_017853285.1 Gemmataceae bacterium | reverse complement strand
TCGGGCAAGGGCCGTCTTTACGCCGCGGCCGGATCCCATGTCATGGTCATGGGCCCCCTGCATGGCGAGATGGTCTCCTCGTTCGAGCATGGCGATTCTCCGAAATGGGCTTCGATGAATCTCGCTCGCTACACCGGTCTCCCCTGCCGCATTGAAATCACGAGTGATGATCCGGATTGTAGTATTTTGAGAGTGGTCGAAGGCCCGGCTTCCCAGTCTGCTCTACCCCTGGTTCGCCCAGATTGCTTCCCCAACTGGCTGAAAGCGCTGGCTGGCAGTCCCCATCACCCGATGGCACCGGCAGAGGCTGCTCTGGTGGAGCGGGTGCTTTTCCTGCTGGACCCGACTGGTAATGCCACCGCCTTCGCTATCCATGACTGGCGCAAGGCTGAGGATGCGCTCAAACAGAAAATCCCCGGCCCGTCCCGTCTGGCGGTCGCCTGTGCCGATATCACCGGCATCAACGAGAAGGTCTTCGTCCGCGGTTCCCACAAGGTGCTTGGGGCGGATGCACCCCGCCGTTTCCTGGAGGCGGTCGATGCCAACCCGCTCCAGGGCACTGGCAGTGGTCGCCTCGAGTTGGCGGAAAAGATGACCAACCCGGCGCTCACGCCGCAGGTTCCCCGCGTCGCCGTCAACCGGATCTGGCACCACCTGTTCGGCAGGGGGCTGGTTCCCTCCGTGGACAACTTCGGTGTGCTGGGTGAGGAGCCCACCCACCCCCAACTGCTCGATTACCTGGCCGCCTCGCTGGTGCGCGACGGATGGTCATTCAAGAAGCTGATCCGGCAGCTCGTGCTCACCCGGGCCTACGCCATGTCCACCCGGGGGGCCGATGCCGATCTGGCCAAGGATCCCTCCAACCAGTGGCTCAGCCACGCCCGCGTGCGCAGGCTTTCGGGTGAGGAGATCCGCGATGCGCTGTTGATGCTGTCCGGCCGGCTCGACACCAAAATGTTCGGCGAACCCGTTCCACCCCATATTGGCGATTTCCAGGATGGCCGCGGCAAGCCGGGGCAGGGCCCCCTCGATGGCAGCGGCCGCCGCAGCATTTACCTGGGAGTGCGCCGGAATTTCCTGTCGCCCTGGATGCTCGCGTTCGACACGCCGGCCCCTTTTTCCACCATGGGGCGCAGGGCCACCAGTAATGTCCCGGCCCAGTCGCTGGTGCTGATGAACGATCCGCTGGTCCGCGAACTCTGCGTGCAATGGGCCGCCCGGGTGGCAGCCGAATCGCCCGCCCCCGCTGGCGAGCTGATTCGTGCCCGGCGGATGGCCATCGCCGCGTACGGCCGCCAACCCACCGAAAAAGAATGGGGTGCCCTGGTCGAATTCCTGGCCGCCCAGAAAGCTTCTGGCGCGCCCGAGCCCGAGCGGCTGGCCGCCCTGGCGCACGCCCTGGTCAACACACGCGAATTCATCTATCTGCGCTGACGCGGGGAGCAAACAGGCATATGCACGGCATGAACAGCAACTGGCCCTGCGGCCGCGCCATGGCCAGCCCGCTCAACCGGCGCGCCATGCTCACGCGGTGTGCCCAAGGCTTCGGGGCGGTCGCCTTCTCCGCGCTCAACGCGGGCAACGGGCAATCCCGACCCTTGGTGGACCGGTCCGGCCTGGTCGGCCTGCATCACCCGGCCAAGGCCCGCGCCATCATCTTCCTTTACATGGACGGCGGCCCCAGTCAGGTCGACACCTTCGACCCCAAACCCTTCCTCGACAAATACAACGGCCGCAACCCCGCCGAACTGTTCAAGGTCGAGCCCACCCAGTTCAACAATGTGGGCAAGGTGCTCGCCTCGCCATGGAAATTCAAGCCGCGCGGCCAGTCCGGCCTGCCGGTCAGTGACCTGTTCCCGCACCTGGCAAACCATGCCGACAAGCTCTGCGTCATCCGCAGCATGGTGGCCAAGTTTCCCGAGCACACCAGCGGCAATTATTTCCTGCACACCGGCTCCGGCCTGCAGGGCCGCCCCAGTTGGGGCGCGTGGCTCAGCTATGGCCTGGGCAGCTTCAACCATGACCTGCCCGGGTTCATGGTCCTCAATGGCGGGCTCATCCCCCCCGGCGGGCTCGACAATTTCAACAGCGGTTTCCTCCCATCGGCCCACCAGGCATCCGTCCTCAAGGCCGGCAAGCGCCCGGTGGCCAACATCGCCCCGGTGGAGTCCCGTCCCGGCCAGCAGCGCGCCATGCTTGACCTGGCCGCCCGCCTCGATGGCGAACACCTGCAGTCGTTCGGGTCGCACCCCGAACTCGAGGCCGCCATCGCCAATCAGGAGACGGCCTTCCGCATGCAGTCCTCCGTGCCCGTGCTGATGGATGTCAGCGCCGAGAGCGCAGCCACCAAAAAGCTCTACGGCATGGACAGCGACTACGAGCCCACCCGCATCTACGCCCAGCAGTGCCTGTTGGCCCGACGCCTGGTGGAGCAGGGGGCCCGTTTCATCGAGATCACCTGCCACTCGGTCGGACACGACCGGTGGGACCAGCACAGCGCGCTGAAGGATGGCCACGAGAAAAACTGCAGGGCCGTCGACCAGCCCATTTCAGGCCTGATCCGCGATCTGGAGGCCCGGGGCCTGCTCGACGAGACGCTGCTGGTGTTCGCCGGCGAGTTCGGCCGCACCCCGTTCGCCCAGGGCGCCGACGGCCGCGACCACAACCCCCAGGGCTTCTCCATCTGGATGGCGGGTGGCGGCGTGAAGGGCGGCATGGCCTACGGCGCCACCGATGAATGGGGCTACCGCGCCGTGCAGGACAAGGTCGAGATCCACGACCTGCACGCCACCATGCTCCATCTCGTCGGCATCGACCACAAACGCCTCACCATGCGCTGGGGCGGCCGCGACATGCGCCTCACCGATGTCCATGGCGAGGTGGTCAAGCCCATCCTGGCCTAACCGGTTTTTTGGCGAGCCGGGTACGGCAGCGCCCGGGCATCTGGCGCAAACAGAAATCAATCAAGAAAAATACAAAAACTATCCCTTTAATGATCTGTATCCACCCGCCACAACAATCACCCCGCACACCCCCATCCCCAGCCAGAATCCCCACCCGCCCAGGCCTGACCCAAAGACAAGCGCCCCAGCAATGGCCAAGCCGGCGCAAACCATGCTGGCAATCTGAAAAAACCT
>JAFMJU010000480.1 GCA_017853285.1 Gemmataceae bacterium | reverse complement strand
TTTGTATTCAGCCCATGGGCTGTGACAAAAATCCTTGAAAGTATTTCTCGCCACCTACACCTTGGCGCAGACTTTGGATGTGTGGTTTAGAGGCTAAATTTCGTCAATCCGTTTGCCTAGTTGAACGGAAGGCTTTATTCCCGTTACCCGTGTGTTGCGCCTTTTGCGCCATAGGGCTCCGCCGCCCAGCAGGGAGGCGAGGCCGCCGAGGAGGAGGGTGCCGGGTTCGGGGACTGAGGCGTAGACCTGCATGCCAAGGGCGCCGGGATTGGAGGCGTTGGGATAGGTGTACCACTGGGGCGTGGTGGCTGGGTTGAACCTGGCGGCGCTGGTGGGGTTGGTCACCATGGCGCTGCCGCCGTGGCCCCAGTACATGTCGCTGCCTTCCACCCCCGTGTTGCTTTCTACCACCACCCAGTAGGAGGTGTTGGTGGCGAGTTTGATGTTCAGGTTGCTGAAAGTGGCCATGGCGAGGGTTCCACCAGATGCATAGATGGTGGCGATGTCGCGTGTGCCGGCGGTGGCAACCTTGGTTCCGACGGCGTTGGAGTTGTCGGAATAAAGATCGACCGTGTAGGTTCCTGAATTAGGTAAGCCTGTCCAGATATTGAGTTTGAGCTGGGTGATGACATAGCCGTTGGCCTGGGTGATGAAACGCTGGGCCATTTTGGTGCGGTTGTCGGCAAATTTTTCGGCGTTGTATGCCGTCGTAGTAGTTGGAAATGATGTTAGGCTGGTTTGCACATAGTCGTAGAGCAGCACATCGGCTCTGGATGCAGAGGCCGACCAAGCCGCCAGCACGAAAGCAAGGCAAGAGAAACGGAAGCCCAAGGAACACCTCGGATAAGGGCTTGATCCGGTCCCGGGTCAGCCGCCCTAGGCGCGGCGGATTCTCTCCGGATCAAGCCATGGAAAAGCCTCGGCATCTTAACAAAAAACGGCGCAGCCGTTGCTGGCAAAGTCTGCCCATCATTTTGTTAAGTGGTTATAATCGCCGGCTGATAATGGATTGTGCGGGCTTTTCAGGGAAAGCGGGGCGCTCAAGTTGGTTTTGGTGAGGTTTCTTGCGCGGAAAGTGTTTTGGGTTTGGGTGCCTGTCGGCCGTTGAGCAGCCAGCCGAGGGGTTTGTCGCGGACCAGGAGTTGGTAGGTAGCGAGGAGCAGGGCTGTGGAGAGGGTGAGCATCAGCAGGAATTTGATCCAGGCGGGCAGGGGCCAATCGGAGACCCAGGCCTGCAGCGCGATGACCAGCGGGAGGTGGGCGAGGTAGAGCCAGTAGGAGGAATCTGACAGGTAGCGGATGGCGGGGCTTGGGCGGTTGAGCACCGCGTGGAAGAGGCCGATCATGCCGAGGGACATCAGCCAGGTGTAGGCGACCTGGATGGGGGCGTTGAGCAGGCGGTTGTCGAGGGTGTGGAAGGCCGCCGGCAGCAGGACCAGCAACGCCAGGGGCAGGGAGAGCTTCCAGCGGGAACCGAGGCGGGCGGTGGTGTCGTGGTTGCGGAAATAGACCACGCCGAAGAGAAAGAAGACCGCGTAGTAGGCAAGCACATGCGGCTTGGGCAGAATGCCCATGGCGGTGTCGGGCCCGATGATGCCGGGCGGGGCGCCGGGGAAAACCGGCACGGCCATGCAGAACTGGGGCAGCAGCGTGAGCGCCATGGCGACAGCCAGCGACGGGCCGAGTGGCGGTGTCCAGGTGGCGAGGGTGGGGAAGATCCAGCCGGTGGAGGCGCGGATGAGGGAGAAGAGGACCACGAGCCAGCAGAGGATCCACAGAAACCAGAGATAGGTGAAGGTGGCATCTTCGAACAGTTGCCAGGTTGTGCCGCCGATGGAAAGGCGGTAGCGGTCGGAAGCGAGGGCGCGGGTGTAGCTGGTGAGCCAGGCAGGGAGCGGGCCAGGTTTGGCGATGGGAGGCGGGGTGGCCGGGGCGGGATCCTTCTCCTTGGGTTTGCCACCGAAAAGAGACGCCAACCCGGAGGTGGCCATCTTGCCACCGAGGTAGGTGCGGACTTCACCGCGGCCCTTGTCGATGGCAGCCATTTCGGCCTCGTCAGGTTCGGAGCCTTTCACAGCGCGCAGGATACCCTTGGTGAGGGCGGGGTCGGCGAAGGTGGCCATCATGGGTCAGATGCCGGCGGAACTGGTGGCGAGGGGGTCACCGCCCTTGGCCACCAGGAGTTTGAGGAAGTCGGGTCGCCCGATGAAGGCTGCGGTGGCGAGGGATGTGGAGCCGTCACCGTTGGTGCCCATGGGATTGGCGCCCTTGTCCAGTAACAGGCGGAGGGCGGGTTCGTTGTCCCACAGCATCGCCCAGCCCAGCGGACGGGTTTTCACCCGCGAATCGGGCGCCTCGATGTCCGCCCCGTTTTCGAGCAAGCGCTCCAGTCGGGTGGTATCGCCCCGGACAATGGCGGCCTGGAGCGGTTCGCCGGGGTGGCTGGCGTTCCAGGCGGAGGCCCAGCCGATGACCCAGTTGTTGAGCGGCACCAGCGTGGCCAAGCCCAGCAGGCAGGGGGCCAGGATGCGCAGGGTACGGTTTTGCAGCATGGGGAGTATGCCGCGGCGTGAGACGAGCAGGGCGGTGAAGTAGCCGCTGACGATGAAGAAGAGCTGCATGCGAAAGCCGTGGATGGCGGAATAGAGCCAGTGGAAGGCAGGGCTGGGCCGGCTGTCCATGACCATCCAAGGGGTTCCGCCCAGAGACAGCGAGATGTGCAGGGCGATGCCGAGCAGCATGGCGAAGGCGCGCAGGGCGTCGAGGTCGTGCCGGCGTTCGGAAGTGAGGGCTGGGATTTCGACGGTGCGGGTCATGCGGCGTCCTTGCCGGTGGGATATGCCAAAGGTTTGCGGGGTCCTGGAACCATACTACCAATGCCGATGGAGGCGGGTTTCAGGCAGGCAATGGGCAGAAATAATTCAAGGAGGCATCATTTTCCGGGCTTCTCCAGCGTGACAATCACGGCCGCGCGGCGGCGGGGGAGGGTATTGGCTCTTTTGGGGTTGGGGTTCAGCGGCTGGGGTGTTGACGACGGAGCGACTTTGGTGGAGCGGTGGATCACACCGTTAGATGGCGCAACGAGCCCGGAGGTTACCCCTTGCGCGGGCCGTTGAGCAGCCAGCCGACGGGTGTGTGGCGGACCA
>JAFMJU010000479.1 GCA_017853285.1 Gemmataceae bacterium | reverse complement strand
TCACCTCGGCGTCCCTGGGCACGGTGGCCTACAAACCCCAATCCGGGGGAACCGCCGATGGCGTGGTCATCACCTCGTGGCGGCTGGGCCAAAAGGTCTGCCCGGCAGGTGTGCAGGTGGTCGGCAGCCAGTACCAGATCTTCAACCAGGAGCTGCAATCGACCTGCCCCTTGCCCGTGGCGGTCCAGGCGGGCACCCTCAACCTGAACACCGTCCAGGGCATCGCGCCCTGGCAACAGGACGAGTTGTCGGCCTCGCGCTTCTTCGACAGCGTCACCCCCTCGGGCGGCGACAACCCAAATGCGATCACCAATATCTACTCCACCCAGACAAGCCAGTCAGAAGTGGGAGCCCGGGCCGCCGCCGCCGGTTCGGTGCGTGCCTTTGCCAAGGGCAACTGCTGCCAGCTCACCCCCGGCCACTCCTTCCGCTTGACAGGCCATCCCAACCAGGACGGCGAATGGCTGGTGGTGGCGGCTGAGCACACCGTGGAGGTGGAAGGCAGGTTCTGGGCCGGCGAACCATCCGTCTTGAAGGCGGATGTCCAGGCGGAATGCGCCCCGCTGTCGGTGCGCCAGGCCATCTGGCCACTGCTGCCAAGGCCGGCCATCGCGGGGGTGCTCACCGGCATCGTCATCGGGCCGCAAGGCAACGAGATGTTCATCGACAAGTACGGCCGGGTGCAGGTTCGATTCTGGTGGGACAGGGACAACAGCACCAATTCCTGCTGGATCCGGGTGGCCCAGGCCTGGGCGGGCAACGGCTGGGGTGCCTGCTTCTGGCCACGGGTGGGGCATGAGGTGGTGGTGGCCTTCGAGAACGGCGACCCGGACCGGCCCATTATCGTGGGCAGCGTCTACAACTCCACCAACATGCCGCCCTACGCGCTGCCCTCCAACCAATACATAGCGGGATGGAAAAGCCTGACCCAAGGTGGCGACCCGTCGAAGAATTTCCACCAGATCTTCATGTCAGACGAGAGCGACGCAGCGGTGGTGCATATCCACGCGGAGAGCATGTTCATCGCCAATCAGGAGGCGCAGCAGGTTACCCAGCGCCCCG
Organism: Gemmataceae bacterium; assembly: GCA_017853285.1. Taxonomy (GTDB): domain Bacteria; phylum Planctomycetota; class Planctomycetia; order Gemmatales; family Gemmataceae; genus UBA6894. Next base: position 2,092 of record JAFMJU010000479.1, on the reverse strand, counting down.
TTCTCAGCATCGACCAGCAGGGGTAATCCGCATGCCGGCCTTCGAACTCATCGGTCTCGCGTTGGAGTCGCCCGCGCTCGCCAAGGTGATGCCGGCGATCCTCAACACCAACTACAGCTCAATCCTGGGAGACAACATCAATTTTGTGATCGGCGGTGGCCGCATCAACAACATGTACGGCACCGACACCAAACTGGTGATGGACTGGGAGGAGCTGATCACCCAGAAGTTTTTCCCCAGTCAGATGGCGACTGTCAGCAAAAATGTCATCAATTCCAAAACCTACGGCATGTTCATGGGTATTGGCGGTGACGCGACCCTGGTCTTTGGCAACCGGTCCAGCTTCTTGTATTACGGCGAATCGCTGAATGTGAGCCGCATCCCCCATGCCGCAATTAACGTATCAAGCCCCAGCTCAACAGATCCCGCACTAATTGAGAATTTGCTTAAGGCGGGAATACTGAAGGCCAACACCCAGACTGTTCCCCTGCCGATCCAGGCGTGTCTGGCCGTCGGTTCGCTCGCCCTCTTGGCCGCCTCACTGCTAATGCGCTTCTACAACGGCCTGAACGGGATCTATTCCAGTTCCAAGGTAGCGGCCAGTGAAAACGAGACGCAGGAGATCATCCTGGCTGCCGGATGCATGCTCATTTCCGGTTTTGAGACTCGCTGGCTGTACCTGCTGAAATGGCTGGAAGCAAACACCTCCATCTTTGTACAGCAAGCGGTTAACAACCTGGTCGATTTGAATAAAAAGGTCGAGGAGGCCCAGAAGGACCTGGATGCCGCCAGGGCTGGGTATCTCCAAGCGCAAAAGCAGTTTGCTACCAATATGGAAGCGTTGGTCTCCAACGCACCAGTTGTAGCCGCCATGGCCCTCAACGCCCAGATTATCGAAGAAAAAACACAGGCCATTGCCGATTATGTTAAGAAGAAAGAAAATGTTATGTTAACCCTCGTGTCAACTTTTGGCTTAACCGAAGGAGGTAGTTCTGGCAAAGCGATCAACAGAGTCGACCAAAAGGCCAACTACAAGTCATATGAGTTGGTGGTAAATGACTACACGCTGAACGCCCTGACGGATGATGTGAACATCAAGGCCTCCGCCCCTGCCAAAGCGGTGAACCTCAATGGACAGTCTGTGAACATCGGCGCAAACCTGACTGTCCCAACCGCAACCAACCCCCAGGCCCAAGCATCCATTGCCGTTTCGCAGGGAGCTGAGCAGGGCACGGTTTCCGTGGAAGCGGTTGGCACTGCGCCAGCCATAAGCCTCAACGCCAACATTTTGCCCAACCCGGCGAGTTTGGTTGCCAACATCCTCGTGAACAACCAAGGAATCAACATCACTTATGGCCCACCGGAAGCCCAGGGTGTTGTTTCCCTGACCAACGGGGCGGTCAAAATCGCCTTAGGGCCAGCGGAAACAGGCAGCTCAATATTATTGGCACCGGCCTCAATCACTTTCCAGGTAGGCGAGACCATGATGACTCTCTCGGCCGAGGGGATTGTCACTGTGGCACCAACCGTGGAAACCACCTGTGAGGAAACCGTGGTATCCATCAGTTCCGAAGGCATCAACGAGGCCGTCGGCGAGGTGACCCGCGAGGTGAACGCCGAGGGCCACACCTTCACCGCGGCCGAAGTGCTTTTGCAGGTTGGCGTGGAGGGAGTGGTGACAAGCGCTCCCACCGGCACCTCCGAGTTTGACGGGTCCGGCGAAACCATCGCGACAATGCTCGACCTGACCTCGGATGGGACCGCCGCCGTGGAAGCACCCTTGTTCACCGTGGAATAATCTCATCAGGAATCGCACATGTCCCAGGACCCGGCCGGCATCTCATCGTTTTTTGAAACTTTCGGCGAGATTCACAGCCGATTGGTGAAGGCGACCGCCGAGTGCACCGATCCGGCCATGGCGGATTTGTTTCGTAACTTGGCGGCACAAATGGAGAGCACAGGGGCAGAATTCAGGGCGGTTGCAACCAACGCGGTGGAGGAGGCCCAAAGGCAGTTCAAGGAAACGCAATTGGCGACCGAGGCGGCTCTGGCAAAAGGCCGGGAAACGGTCAATCAACTCCGTTCCCTGGCG
>JAFMJU010000036.1 GCA_017853285.1 Gemmataceae bacterium | reverse complement strand
TGGTGACGACAGTCACCACCGCCATCCATGCGACCCTGCGCATGGCGCAGCAAGCCTCAGGGGCTTCCGAGGCTGCCCGCACGCCCCTGGCCCATGATCCGCTTTTCATCATCGGCCACTGGCGAACGGGGACCACGCTGCTCCATGAGTTGTTCATTGAGGACGACCGTCACAGCTACCCCACCACCTACCGGTGCATGGATCCCAATCATTTCCTGCTGACCGAAGGCCTGTTCAAACCGTATCTGGGCTTCATGCTTCCCAGCCAGCGGCCGATGGACGCGATGGCCACCGGCTGGGAAAAGCCGCAGGAGGACGAGTTCGCCCTGGCGATGCTGGGAGCGCCCTCGCCGTACTGGAGCATCGCGTTCCCCAACCTGCAGCCGCAGGACACCCTGGCCTACGAGGTGGAACACCTGCCGGAAGCTGAGCGGTCGCGGTGGGAGCGGGTGTTTGTGACGTTTTTGAGGGAATGCGCCTGGGCCGCACCGCCGAGGGACCGGCGCATGGTGCTGAAAAGCCCCACCCATACCTGGCGCATTCCCACGCTGCTGAAGCTTTTTCCCAAGGCCAAATTTGTCCATATCGTGCGTGACCCGTATGTGGTTTTCCCCTCCACGGTGAACCTGTGGCGGAGCCTGCAGCAAACCCACGGGATGCAGATTCCAAGGCTGGAGGCCCTGGAGGAGCATGTGTTTGGCACCTTCACCTGGATGTACAAACGGCTGGAAGCCACCCGGGGGTTGGTGCCCAAGGGGCAGTGGGCCGAGGTGCGCTACGAGGACCTGACCGAAAACCCGCTGGCCCAGATGGAACGGCTGTACGGGGAGCTGGACCTGGGCGGCTTTGATTCGGCCCAACCCCGGATCAGCGCCTACCTGGAGCAGCAGAAGGGCTATGAGACCAACAAGTTCAAGCCGCTTCCGCCGGATGTGGAGTCGGACATCACCCGGCGTTGGGGCGAAGTGATCGACCGCTTCGGTTACAGCCGGCGTGGTCAAAACAGGACCGCCCCCTAAAAAAGCCTGTATTAATAGCATCAATCCAATGCTGTTTCAGGGCGAAGCGGCTGGATGAGGCGTTGCCAACCCGCGAGAACACGCGGGGCAGGAGGGGAACATGGCCGTGACAGTGACATTCAAGGGTGGACCGGTTCAATTGGCTGGCAAGCAGTTGTCCGTTGGGGACAAGGCGCCTGATTTCAAATGTCTGGCTGCTGGCCTGGCTGCCAAGGGCCTGTCGGACACAGGCGCCAAGGCGCGGCTTTTCAGCGTGGTCCCCAGCCTCGACACACCGGTGTGCAGCGTTCAGACCAAGAAATTCGCCGAGGAAGTGAGCGCCCTGGGCGACAAAGTGGCCTGCTACACCGTCAGCCTGGACCTTCCTTTCGCCCAGGGACGTTTTTGCACAGCTGAAAACATTACCAGCATGCAGAATCTATCTGATGTGCATGACCACTCTTTTGGGAAAAACTATGGTGTTTTGATTGAAAGCCTTCCATTGAAGCTGCTTGCTCGGGCAGTGTTTGTGGTGGACAAAAACGGTGTGATCACCCACGCCGAGTACGTTCCTGAAGTGACCACGGCCCCTAACTATGATGCCGCCTTGGCAGCCCTGAAGGCTGCAGCGGCTGCCTAGTTTTAATAGGTTGGTGAAATTAGGAAATTAATAAGGCTGAAGAATGGGCAGGTTGGGCCGATTAAGCCGAACCTGCCTGCTCTACCGAGCTAGCAATCGCCAGAAAACCCAAGATTTCCTCAAGGCTGATTGCAAACCCCAAGCGTATGATTCTACCGTGAAGGGGTTGCCGGGCCCCTTGGTGCCTCTCCGTTCGAGGCGCTGTTGTTTGGGTCCTGTGAATCATTCGGTCACGCGATTGGCTCCCGTTTGGGTGCCTTTGCACCGATATATTCGCACGCGGTGGAGATAATAACATGATCCGGAAGCATGCCGTGCGCAAGGCATTGATCGCCAGCTTTTGCCTGGCGGGTTGGGTGGCCATGGGGTCAACCGCCAGCGCCGCCTGGAACAATGTGTTTCAGGTGACCTGCAACACTTGCAACACCCGCACCAACACCTCGTACTACTCGCCTCCGCCGGCAGCCCCGGTGGCAGCCGCCCCGGCCCCCTGCAACACGCAGCAGTGCAACACCAGCTATGTGCAGCGGAGCTACTACGAGCCCGTCACCTCGTACGAGCGGAAAAGCTACTACGAGGCGGTGACCAGCTACCGCACCAGCTATTACTACGAGCCAGTCACCACCACCCGGACCAGCTACTATTTCGACCCCTGCTCCTGCAGCTATAAGCCACAGTGCCAGCAGGAGGTGAGCTACTCGCTGAAAACCCAGCAGTGCCCCCAGACCAACTATGTGGAGCGCACCTATTACCAGCCGGTGACCAGCTACCGCCAAGCCTACTACTACCAGCCTGTGACCCAGTGCTGCACCACGACCGTGGGTGATCCAGTAGCGGCTCCCGGTGGCGCTCCGATGGTTGTGCCGGGTGTTTCTCCGGCTCCGGCCGCGGCTCCTTCCACCATGGCCCCCGCCACGGTCAGCCCAGCACCGGCCCCTGTCGGCCTGCCCAGCACCAGCCAGCCACCGATGGCCAATCCCGTTCCCTCCACTCCTGGTGTGGGTGAGCAGCGGACCCCTGGCGTTTCCTACAACCCGATGGCGACCCCGCTCACGCCGGCCCCTTTGGCGCCCGTGAAGCCTGCCGCCGTCCGTCCCGACCGGCTGACCTCACTTCCCGGCGCAGCAGGTAACCCGCTGCGTGGTCAGGTGTTGGGTTTGAACACCCAGCCTGTTTCCAACGCCCAGGTGACCTTCGTTTCGGCAGACAACGCCGGTTTGAGCCTGGTGGCCCAATCGGATAATTTTGGGCGCTTCCAAGCCGACCTGCCTTCCGGGGTTTACCAAGTTTACCTGCGCGGGTCGCAAAATGGTGGTCAGCAGCTGGCCCAAACCGTCCGTGTGACGGGCAGCAACGACATCCTGCGTTTGGTGAACCGCTAATCGGGCCCTTCTGAAACGGTTGACCCGAGGCCTATCAAGGTTTTGCCAACTCTAGCGGTTGGTGGGTGGAGTCAGAGAAAATCAGGTTAAGAAAGATTCCGGCGGGGCATTTGGCCTCGCCGGAATCTTCTTTTTTGGGTTATGATTGCGGCTTACCGGGCGCGGCGTTTCCGCGCGCTTCCCTTTTCCCGAGGGGCATAAGCCTCTCCGGAGGGGATTTTTCATTGCACCATTTGGCGCCGGATAGCCCGGCGATTGAGACTCATGGCCGCTCAGAAACTCGACCGCGTCCGGAATATCGGCATCATCGCGCACGTGGATGCCGGCAAGACCACCACGACGGAGCGGATTCTCTACTTCTCGGGCACGAAGCACAAGGTGGGCGACGTCGACACCGGTGACACGACCACCGACTTCGATCCGCTGGAGCGGGCCAAGGGCATCACGATCAACTCCGCCGCGGTCTCGATCGACTGGGGCGAGAACGCCATCAATATCATCGACACCCCCGGCCACGTGGACTTCACCGCCGAGGTGGAGCGTTCGCTGCGCGTGCTGGACGGGGCGGTGGGCGTGTTCTGCGCGGTGGGCGGCGTGGAAGTGCAATCCGAGACCGTGTGGTTCCAGGCCAACAAGTACAAGGTGCCGCGCATCGCGTATGTGAACAAGCTGGACCGGACCGGCGCCGACTTCTACGGCTGCGTGCAGCAGATGCGCGAGAAGCTGATGGCTAAACCGGCGATCCTGTCGATCCCCGTGGGGGCCTACACGGACTTCCAGGGGATCATCGACCTGATCCGGATGAAATTCATCACCCGCGATCCCGCCGACAAAAAGAACATCGGTTACCTGGTGGGCGAGATCCCCGACAGCCACAAGGCGGAAGCCGCCCAGCGCCGCGAGGAACTGCTGGAGATGGCCTCGCTGGCCTGCGACGAGCTGGCGGAGATGATCCTGGAAGGCAAGGAAGTCTCCGAGGAGAAGCTGAAGGGAGCGATCCGCGCCGGAACCTTGAAGATGCTGTTCACTCCCGTGTGCTGCGGGTCCAGCAAGAACTTCCACGGCGTGCAGCAACTGCTCGACCATGTGATTGACATCCTTCCCTCGCCGATCGATCGTCCTCCTGTGGAGGGGATCATGCCGAAGACCAAGGAAAAGGTGATCCGCAAACCCGATCCCAAGGAGCCCTTCGCCGGCCTGGCGTTCAAGACCGTGGCCGAGCCGACGGGCGACCTGGTGTATGTGCGCGTGTACTCGGGCGAATTGCGCGCCGGCGACACGGTCAACAACACGACCAACGGCCGTTCGGAGCGCATCGGCCGCATGTACCGCATGATGGGCAACCGTCGCGAGGAGATGGAGGTCGCGGGCCCCGGCGACATCATGGCCGTCATCGGCCTGAAGAACACCTTCACCGGCAACACCCTGTGCAGCACCGACGCCTCGGTGGCGCTGGAGTCGATCACCTTCCCGAAGCCCGTGATCAGCGTCGCGGTGGTGCCCGACAAGGCGAACGACGAAACCAAGCTGGGCGACGCGCTGCAGCGTTTGCTGCGTGACGACCCGACGATCAAGGCCCACACGGATCCGGAGACCAAGCAGCTGATCCTGTCGGGCATGGGCGAGCTGCATCTGGAAGTCTCGGTGGACAAGCTGCACCGTTTCCCCGGTGTGAAGGTCGCGACGGGCAAGCCGATGGTGGCCTACCGGCAGACGATCGCCCGGCCGATCACCCAGGAAACCCGCTACATCAAGCAGACGGGTGGGCGCGGTAAATTCGCCGTGGTGGTGGTTGAGTACAAGCCGCTGAACAAGGACGAGCAGGACGCGTGGGCGAAGAAGATGGAGGAGGAAGGCGAGCAGCCCGATCCCAACAACATCTACTTCCACGACAAGATCTTCGGCGGCGTGGTTCCCAAGGAATACATCAAGCCGACCGAGGAAGGCATCCGCGACGCCGCCATCAAGGGCGCCAAATACGGCTTCCCCTGCGTGGACATCGAGGCCTGCCTGGTGGACGGCAAGATTCACCCGGTGGACAGCTCGCAGGACGCCTTCAAGCTGGCCGGCTGGGAGAACTTCCGCGACGCGCAGCAGTCGGCGGGCATCATCCTGCTTGAGCCCATCATGAAGGTGGCCGTGGTGGCGCCCGAGAAGTACATGGGTTCGCTGACCGGCGACCTGTCCCGCCGCCGCGGCATCATTCAGGACACCATCACCGCCAACGGTCGCGTGACGATCATGGCCCAGGTGCCCCTGGCCGAACTGTTTGGCTACACCACCGACATCCGCGGCTCAACCAGCGGCACGGCCTCCTTCACCATGGAGCCCAGCCACTACGCCGAGGTGAAGGAAGAGCTGGCCGACCTGCCCAACCTGAAGAAGTAAGGCGGATCAGGAACCAATCAGCGAGCCGGCGGGTCCAATCGATGGGTCCGCCGGTTTTTTTATCCCAACGGTTTTCCCGGAGATTGGCCATGCGCAGACTGGTCACCCTTGCCCTTCCGGCCCTGTTACTGGCCGGCATCACCCTTCTGGCGCGGGCTGGGGAGAACCCCGGCCGGGAAAAACTGCAGGAATTGCAGGATTTCATCGGCACCTGGGAGGCCAACGGCGGGCCCGACGGCAAGAAGGGCAGCCTGAAGGGGAACTGGAAGGAGACCCTCCAGTGGAACTGGCGTTTCAAGGGAGAGGACGCCTGGCTGAACCTGGAAGTGAAGGGGGGCAAGGTGCTGGAAAGCGGCGACCTGCGTTGGGACGCCGCCAAAAAGGCGTATGTGCTGACCGCCAAACTGCCCGGAGGGAAAACCCAGACCTTCGAGGGCACCTTCAAGAAAGACATCCTGACTTTGGAGCACCTGGACAAGGGCACCAATGAACGGACCCAGATCACCATGAACACCGCCGCCGAGGGGGTGCGGATGATCTACCGGGTGAAGAAGGCCACCGGGGGTGGCAAGCTTTTCGCCCCATTGTGGCTGGTGCAGGCCAATCGCGAGGGGGAAAGCCTAGCAGCCAAGGACTCCAAGCAGGTGTGCGTGGTTTCGGGCGGGGCGGGCACCATGCCGGTCAGCCACAAGGGCGAGACCTTCTATGTCTGCTGCTCGGGCTGCCGCGACGCCTTCAACGAGAACCCCGAAAAGTACATCAAGGAATTCAAGGCGAAGAAGAAGTAGTGCCGGGCCGGCTTTTCCAGCGGTACGCGGGCATCGACTATTCCGGAGCAGGCACCCCGGAAACCGCGCTGACCGGCCTGCGGGTCTTTATGGCGGAGGCGGGTGGCGAGCCGGTTGAGATCCGCCCCGAGGCGGACAGGCGCCGGCACTGGTCGCGGCGGCGGCTCCATCTGTGGCTGGCAGACCTGCTGGCCGAAGGCAAACCCACCCTGGTGGGCCTGGATCACGGCTTGTCTTTCCCCGATGGCTATTTCGAGCGCCATCATCTGGCGAGAGACTGGCGTTCTTTTGTTGCAGATTTCATGGCCCACTGGCCCACTCACATGCCCGGCGTGACGGTGCGGCAAGCGCGTGACGGGTTGGTGGGAACGGCAAACCTAAGAACGGGAGACGCGCGCTGGCGACGCGTCTGCGAACAACGGTCGCGGGCCAAATCGGTCTTTCATTTCGATGTGCCAGGCAGCGTGGCGAGCAGCACCCATGCCGGTCTGGGATGGATCGGCAAGCTCCTGGAGCAGCCGGGGAATCCAGCGCACTTCTGGCCGTTTGATGGCTGGAAACCGCCACGCGGGCGGGCAGTCGTGGTGGAAGGGTATCCATCGCTATGCAACGGTTATTACACGCCGGAGGACCGGACCCCGGACCAGCACGACGCATATTGTCTGGCCCGGTGGTTTGAAGAACTGGATGGGCGGGGGGAACTGGCCGCCTTGTTCCAACCGGAACTGACTCCGGAAGAAAGAAGGCGAGCCTGCTGGGAAGGGTGGATCCTGGGGGTGACCTGACGGCCCTCCCGAGGAATCAGGACCCGTGGTAGTCGATCTCCTCCATCAGGAGCGCGTGCTTGTTGATGAAGTCGCGGCGGGGTTCGACCTTGTCGCCCATCAGCGTGCGGAACATCTCGTCGGCCTCGGCGGCGTCCTCGAGTTTCACCTGCATGAGGGTGCGCTTGGCGGGATCGAGCGTGGTTTCCCACAACTCGTCGGGGTCCATCTCGCCCAGCCCCTTGAACCGGGTGATCGTCATGCCTTTCTCCCCCATGCGCCGGATCTCCTGGACCAGATCGCGCAGCGTGACGAGGGGTTTGCGGTTGTCGCCCGAGATCAGCACGAGCCGCGGCGGCGGTTCGCGGCCCGCCACGCTGGCGGGGGGAACCAGGTCGGCGGGCTCGAGGTCGTAGGGCCCGAACTGGCCGAGGGCCTTGTTGATGTCGTGCACCTCGTGGATTTCCTGGCAGTAGAAGATGTCGGCGCCGCTCGAGCCGGCGTCGCCCACCACCAGTTCCCGGCCCAGCTTCTTCTGCATCTCCTCGCGCCAGGCGGCGGCCTGGGCGCGGCTATGCAGCCAGTTCTCCTGTCCGGCGGCCACCGCCTTGAAGGCGGGCAGGCCGTCGCCGGTGAGCTTGGCCAGGAAGGCGCCCAGATTGAGGCCGCGTTTCTCGAGCAGTTGGAGTGATTCCTCCAGCTTGGAGGCGAACTTCATCAGCCCGGCCAGCTTGTCCCGGGCGATTTCGGTGGGCATGCCGCCCTTCTTGGGGTGCACCTCGAGGACCGCGTCCTTCAGGCCGCGCTCCAGCAGTTCGGTGGCCATCTCCTCGCGGGTGGCGACGAACCGCACATTCTTCTTCTGCGTCACCTTGTACAGCGGCGGCCGGGCCACATAGATGTGGCCCTGCGCCACCAGGTGGCTCATCTGGCGGTAGAAGAAGGTGAGCAGCAGCGTGCGGATGTGCTGACCGTCGACATCGGCGTCGGTCATGATGATGACGCGGTTGTAGCGCAGGCGCTCCTTGACGGCGGGGTAATCAGCCTCGTTGCCGATGTCGATGCCGATGGCGGATATCAGCGAGCTGATTTCATTGTTGTTGATGAGGTTCTCGAGGCGGGCCTTCTCGACATTGAGCGGCTTGCCGCGCAGGGGCAGGACCGCCTGCACGCGGCGGTCGCGGCCGGCCTCGGCCGAGCCACCCGCCGAGTCGCCCTCCACGAGGAACAGCTCGCTCTCGCCGGGGTCGCGGCTGGTGCAGTCGAACAGCTTGCCGGGCAGGCTGCCCCCACCCAGGATGCTGCGGCGCTCCTTCAGCGCCTTTCGGGCGCGGGCGGCGGCCTCGCGGGCCTCGGCCGCCAGCATCACCTTCTTCATGATGCGCTGGGCGTCCTTGGGGTGCTCCTCGAGGAACTTGGAGATCTCGTCGACCAGGGCGCGCTCGACGGCGCTCTCGACATCGGCGTTCAGCAGGCGGATCTTGTTCTGGGCCTCGAACTGGGGCTCGGGATGGCCGATGGAGATGACGGCGGTGACGCCCTCGCGGAAGTCCTCGCCCGTCGGTTTCACATTCTTGAACAGCTCCTCCTTATCGCCGTATTTGGAGAGGCTGCGGGTGATAGCGGTGCGGAAGCCGGTGAGGTGCGTGCCGCCGACCGGGTTGTGGGCGTTGTTGGCGTAGCAGCGGACGCGCTCGTCGTCGCTGGTGGTGAACTGGATGGCGACCTCGACCTTGATGTGGTCCATCATGCGGTTGACATAGATGGGCTGGTGGATGGCCTCCTCGGACCGGTTGAGCCAGACGACATACTCGGAGACGCCGCCGTCGTAGTGATAGACCTCCTCGCGGCCGGAGCGCAGGTCCTTCAACTGGAACTCGAGGCCGCGGTTGAGGAAAGCCAACTCGCGCAGGCGGTTTTCCAGGGTGTCGAAATCGAACTTCAGGTCGCCGAAGATCTCGGAGTCGGGCATGAAGTGCACCTGGGTGCCGTTGCCCTTGGCCGGCCCGATGTCCTGCACCTCGGTGACGGCCACGCCCTTCTCGTAGCGCTGCTGGTGGGCGCGTCCCTCGCGGCGGACGGTGGCGACGGTCCAGCGGGACAACGCTGTCACCGCCTTGGCGCCCATGCCGTGGAGGCCGGCGGAGGTCTTGTAGGTGCTCTTGTCGAACTTGGCGCCGGCACCCACGGTGGTCATGACCACCTCGAGTGTGGGCTTGCCCGCCTGCGGGTGCATGTCAACGGGGATGCCGCGGCCGTCGTCGCGCACGAGGATGGAGTTGTCCACATCGATCTGCACCACCACCACCTTGCAGTGGCCGGCGAGGTGCTCATCCACGGCGTTGTAGACCAGCTCGTAGACGAGGTGGTGCAGACCGCTGGTGGAGATATCGCCGATGTACATGCCGGGACGGCGGCGAATGTGGTCGGCGTCGCGCAACACCTGCACGCTTCCCGCGCCGTAATCGCCCGAGACATGGTTGGGATCGATCTCGGGTGTGTTCTCGCCGTTGGCTGGCTGGTCGGTCATGGTCCTATCCTTCCGTGTTTGCTTTCCCGTGTTCCGCTCTTGTCCGTCAGCGCGTCAGCCTTTCCCGCCCGGCGGGCCCTTTTTGGCCGCCGGCGCCTCCGCGAGATTCTTGAACCGCACCTTCCTGATCTCGGGCACCGGGTGGACGCTCCTCAGGGCCTGCAGCAGGGCCGCCTGATGGAAGCCCGACAACTCGGCCAGCGCCGCCGACCCCCGCACCCACAACTCCAAAGTTCCCTTCACCAGCCGGCCCGGGCTGACCAGGGGCAACATGGCCTGTCCCGCGGTCTGCGCCACGGCGGTCCTCACCGCCTCCTCCAGCGCCGAGCGCTCCGTCCGCCTGCCCCAACCGCGCGCCACGAACAACTGAGCCAGCACTTCCGCCAGGGACTCGGGCCCCGGATGGGGTTTCTCGATGCGGATCGGATTCCGTTGCATCAGTCTCCTCGCAGTCGCGGGCCCGCCGAAAGGCCGGTCAAGTCAGCGGCATGATCAGGTACTGGTACTCGTCACCGGCGCGCAACAGCGCAGGGTGCGAACCGCTGACCAATTCGATTTCCAGGGCTGTGTCGGGTGGGAACTGCTTGAGCATGTCGAGCAGGTAGACCGGGTTGAAGAAGGTCTCGATGGGTGAGCCGGAATACTCGAGCGGCAGCTCCACGCGGCTGCGGCCGGAGTTTGAATTGCGGGCTGAAAGCGTCAACAGACCGGCGGTGAATTTGAGGCAGAGCCTGCGGGTCTCGTCGTCGATCATGATGGCGGCCTGACGGATGGCCGAAGCGAAGGCACCCGCATGCAGGGGGATGCGGGCCTTCACATCCTCTTTCTTGGGCAGCACAGCCTTGTAGTCGGGGAAGCGCCCCTCCACCAGCAGGGTGGTCAGCGTGACGCGGCCGGTGCGGAAGGCGGCCTGGCGGGGCTCGAGGGACACCTGCACCTCTTCCTCATCGTCGGGCAGGCAACGCTCCAGCGTGTTCATCGCCTTGGATGGGACGACCACACTTTGGGCCTTCCCTTTGTTCATTTTGGGGCCGGTGGTCATGGCGAGGCGGCGACCATCGGTGGCCACCAGGCGGACGGCGCCCTCGGCAGTGGTTTCCCACAGCAGGCCGGTCATGGTGTAACGGGCCACCTCGGTGGCGCAGGCGAAGGCGGTGCGGCGGATCATTTCCTTCAGCGGACCGGCGATGATCTCGGCGGCGTTGTCCCAGGGCAACTCGGCGGGGTCGGGAAACTGCGAGGCATCCTCCACCGGCATCTCGTACTCGAGACTGCCGCCGCGCAGCACCACCTCCTGGCCACTGACCTCCAGCTCCATCTCGGCAACCTTGGCCTCGCGGAGGATCTGGATGACCCTGGTGGCCGGCAGGAGCGCCACGCCGGGGGACTCGACAGTCACCCCCGCCACCTCGACCCTGAGACCGAGTTCCAAGTCGGTCGCAAAGAGGGTGGCCTGGCCGGGTTCGGCAGTGAATTTGAGGTTCTTCAGAACCGGCTTGATGTCGCGTGTGGGCAACACCATGGAAGCCAACTGGCAAGCTTGCAACAGCCCCTCGCGCTGGCAAATCACTTTCATGCGCCGTGTGCTCCGCTTCTCAAGAAGTGCTTCCGGGAACTGTTCCTGACCGTCCGGGTGGATACTCTTCTTCTTTCCTTTTTATTTAAATCTTGGTGATGATTATTCTAGCAGATCCCACCCCCTGAACCTAGGGCTGTGGACCAGTCCTAAGTGTTTGTGAAAAAACAATTTACAAACCGACAACTGACCGGGGAAAAGCTGATGGTTGGCTGAAGGTTCGAGACGGTTGCCGAAGGTTGTTGTCGGGTGCCGAGCAACGCCTTGAGACCTGCCTTCACCAACCGACAGACACCGACACCCGTCAGACAGGTTTTCCCCTTAGGTGGCTTGGGGACTTTTGGCTTTTTGCAGGGACATCCATTCTTCCGGTGTGTCGCAATCGCGCCAGACCCAATCCTGTTCTGAAACATCAAAGTAGCGCAGGGTTTCGCCCTGAAGCAGTCCATCCGCCCGGGCCATTCCCTGATTCAGCAAATGGAGGGCTTTTTGATGCCAAGAAGTGGGGAAAACGCCCAGGAGGGGATTGGCCCTGGACCCTTGCCGGACGATCGTCGGGCTTGGGGCCGGAACTGCAAGCGCATAATCCATCAGGGCGGCCACAGCCTGGGCTGTCAACCGGGGCAAATCGCACGGGACAACGACGGCCCAGTCGGACCAAGGGGCAAGGCAACGCAGCCCGGATTCGATGCCGGCCAAGGGACCAGAATATAATTCATTATCTAAAGATAAAATAAAGTTTTCTTTGTTATCTTCAATTTTCGGAAGAGGAACCTGGCGGTTGGCAGCCACTGCCAATGGGCAACAACCGGCTGTTTTTAAATGGTGTAAAGTATTTTCCAACAAAGACTTGGATTCAATTATCAGCCAGGGTTTGGGTTGGCCCATACGCCGGCTGGAACCGCCGCAGAGGACCAAACCCGAACAATTTGGGCCTGACCGGTTGGTCACAGAGTTGGGCCGCCCCAAAGTGCGAGGGGGATAGCGCGCAGGGTTTGTTCCCCTTCGGTTTTGGCCAGTACGGGTGGGTTGTTGCCCACCTGCCAAACCATGGCGGTGCTGCGATTGTTGCGCTGGATCGCCTCGGAGATAGCGCGGGATTCCCCCATTTTGGCGACATAGTCGACAATGCTGCTTTGGGTGGAGAATTCAGGACGCAACATCTTGCTGCCGGCCATGTTGCAATCAGGAACCGACACGCCCACGGTGTAGAGCTGATCGCCTGTGGATTTGGGGGCGGGCTTGTCGCCGGGCTTGGGGTCTTTGGTGGCCTTTTCGGGATCGTAGCCGGGGCGGATGGAGGCCAGTTGGCGCTTGGCGGATGATTTGGCTTCGTTATCCTTGGCGCCGTAGAGGAACATCATCTGCGTGCGGTTTTTGCCATGTTTGCTGGACGTGATTTCGGCCAACCAGCGCTGGGCCGGGGCATTGAGGCCGCCAATGGAGGGTTTGTAGCCCAACCAGATACCGGCCATGAGGTCGAGGCCCTCCACCGGGTAGGTTTTCGTGATGCGGTCGTTCTGGGTGATGCGGGGGCGGAAGACATTGCCGCGGATGATGGGTCCGCTGCTGGTGATTTCGACGCGTTTCAGGCTGTATTGGCTGGCCATCCAGAGGGACGCGAGGGCGCAGGCTTCGCCTTCGGCGACGACATAGAGGCTGGAGGAATTGCAATCGCCCCGATCGTTGCGCTCATCGAGGAAAACCTTTGCGGCGGCGATGTCGTTCACCAAGGCCCAGAGGTATTTGGGCGGGAAATAGGAGGCGCTGATATTGGCAGGCCGGCGCATGGCCAGCGACTGCCCCAGCAGCTTGTTATGCGGATGGCCTGGCAACCCCGTAAGGGGGTCGTCCACGAGGTTCCAGAAGTCGGGCGAGACGGAGGTGCTGTTGCCGTAGCCGCGGAAATCGAACAACAGCGAGGAATGGCCCTTTTTGGCCAATTCCTCAGCCAGGGGCGCGAAATTAGCCTGGGTGGAAGTGTTGGCCTTCAATTGGGGCTGGTGCAAAAACAGGAAAGTACTGCCCTTTTTCCCCATGTTGCCCGGGTAGAAAGATCCTTCGAGGGTGACCCCATCGCAGGTGGAGAACTTCACGCGGTCGGGCTTGGCGTCCTGAGCGCGGGTGACGCCGGTGGCCAAGGAGGGGCCCAGCAATCCCAGAGAGGCGAAGGTCTGCAGGTGTTGGCGACGGTCCATAGGCGGAACTCCCCGGACCGGCTCCCGTGAGGGGGAGAGGTCCGAGAATATTCTAACCCCAAATGGCGCGGGAAAAATCAGCTATTTTCAGACGGGGGCCAAAGATCCTAGCGCGTAGTTCCGCTTGCCCTTGCGGAGCAGGATATGCCGGCCGAAAAGCAGGTCGGCCGGGGTGAGAAGCCGTTGGGCCTGATCGCGCGGGATAGTCTGATTGTTCACCGCCACGCCGCCCCCCTCGATATCCTTGCGGGCTTGCCCCTTGCTGCCGGAAAGGCCCGCAGTGACGAGGGCCTCCACCAACGGGATTCCCGGTTCCAGGGCTGGCAAGTTGAAGGCCGGGATTTCCCCCGCAAGATCGGCAAAAGTCGCCTCGGACAAGCCTTCCAGTCCGCCGCCAAAGAGCACCTTGGTGGCCTTTTCGGCCTCCAGGCGTGCCGGTTCGCCGTGCAGCAGGTCGGTCATGGCCCGGGCCAGGGCGGTGTGGGCCTCGCGCCCCTCGGGCCGGGTGGTGTGGGCGGTTTCCAGGGCCTCGATTTCGGCTTTGGGCAGGAAGGTGAACATCTTCAGGAACTTGATGACATCGCGGTCATCGACGCGGATCCAGAACTGGTAGAAGCGGTAGACGCTGGTGCGTTTGGGGTCGAGCCAGACGGCGCCCGCCACGGTTTTGCCGAATTTGCTGCCATCGGCGTTGGTGAGCAGGGGCAGGGTGAGTCCAA
>JAFMJU010000035.1 GCA_017853285.1 Gemmataceae bacterium | reverse complement strand
TGTATCCGCTCCTGTACCTGCTGGGTGCCCACCTGCAGAGCCACTGATAGCCACAGGTTTCATCGAAACAAGGTTGAATGGTTTTGGAGCCGACAGATGAGCGCCCACGGACATGAGGAAATGCACCCGCCGGCCCCGGTGTGGATGTATGTGACCAACTTCCTGGTGCTGGTGGTGCTGACCATCGTCACCTACTTCGTGGCCACGAAGGACCTGGGCGCTTTGAGTACCCCGGTTGCTTTGGGTATCGCGGTGGTGAAGGCCGGGTTGGTTGTTTTGTTCTTCATGCATGTGTACGAGAGCGGCCCACTCACGAAGCTGGTGATCTTCGGATCGCTGTTCATGGTGGCCGTTTTGTGCTGTTTCTTTTTGATCGACTACAGCACCCGCAACCTGAATCTGCTTCCGCCTGACGAGGTGACGCCCGCAGTGGCTCCCAAGAAGGGCTGAGAGACCGCACCATTTCCGAACGCGTGAAGCCCCTCCCTGGAACGGAGGGGTTTCTTTTTTGGGTTCATCCGGCCGGGGTGTATCCCAAGGATCCGAACAGGTCCAAACTGTCCAGCGGAGAGGCCTGGTCCACTGCCTTGTGTAGGGCCGGATCGGCGATTGCCGCGACGGTCTTGCCCTCGGGGTTGGCGTTGATGTTCGCCAGCAGCGCCCAGGACAATCCATCGTGACGGCGAACCAGCAACGCGCCCGTGCCGGGAAGCGAACCGGTGTGCCATAAATTGTATTTGTTCCCGTTAACCTGGCGCACCTGCCAGCCCCAACCGTACCAGACCTTCGCGTCAGCCGGGGTGAAGGCCGGGCGCGCCTGGATTTTTGCCAGGGTTTCCGTGTCGAGCAGGGCGGGCCTGGCTTTTGGATCCATGACCATGGACCAACGCAACAGGTCCGGGGCGGAGGCCAGCCAGCCCCCGTGCGCGTCCATAGCCTCCAGAAACCAAGCCCCGTATGGTTCCTCCAAGATTTCCCCGTCCTTGAACACTGACCGGCCCTTCCGACTTCGGGCGTCCTGGTAAATCACCTCGGCAGGTGCCCGGTTGTCGCGCAGGGTTTTGCCAAGGCGCATGGAGGAGATGCCAAGGGGGCGCAGGATCGATTCCTGAACGGCCCGCCCATACGGCAGGCCGGTCGCCTTTTCGATGATGCGGCCGAGGAGGCAGTAGCCGAAATTGGAGTACGCGTAACGGGAGCCGGGATTGGAATCGAGCGGTTGGCCGACCATGTGCCGGATTATCTGGGAAGGGGTTGCCGGGGTGGTGGATCCGGCCTCACGGGCGATGGCCCTTGAGCGGAACATGGGGTCGTAGGATTTGTCCCTGTCCCACCCGCCGGTGTGTAGGAGGCAGTGCTCCACGGTGATTTGGCGCCAGCGGGAGTCGCTTGGGTTGGGCAGTTGGAGGTAGGCGTGGACGGGGGTCTCCGGGCGGAGCGACCCCTGTTCGATCAACCGGGCTGTCACCAACGCCGTCAGGGGTTTGGAGACGCTGGCGATACGGAACAGTGAGCGAGGGGTGACCGGTTGACGAGCCACGGGATCAGCCCAACCGCTGCACACGGTGTGGACCAGGCGGCCTGACATGGCCACCGCCAGACTGAGGCCGGGGAATTTTTCCGACTCAACCAGGTGGTCCAGGAAGGCCTGGAGCGATTGTTGGGCTTTGGAGGTTTCAAGGGCGCGTGCCCCCAGCAAGCGGTCGAGGGCTGTGGTGGTGCCGACTGCCAACCCGGCAAGAAACTGGCGGCGGGAGAAAAATACGGCCATGGGAAACCCCCCGGAGACCCTGCGAACCTTCAGGCAGGATAAACTAACTTGGAAGGATGCGCTCGGGGGCGAAACATGCTTGGTTTGCTGGCGACCTGCCTGCTGCTGATCTCCGACCAGGCGCCGGTCAAGAAAACGCTGGGTGGCGTTGACCTGGTGGAGTTGCCCAACCGAGTGCCAGGGTACCGGACCCTCCAGATCGCAGGTTTTGTGGTTCTGGCGGATCCTGATGTGGTGGAACCACCCGAGACACTGGAGCGAAGTCCCCTGCAGGTGCTGGAAGGGGAACTGAAAACGATCGGTCGCATCGTGCACGCGCAGGCCCTCGCCGAGTTGAGGAAACTGACCATCTGGGCCGAGTGGGATGAGAACCAGGGTTTGGGCAACGGCCGCAGCGGCAAGGCTGTGGCTGTGTACTATGGCGGGTCACAGCGCGGGATGTTGGCCGCGGGCAAAAACCCGCTGAAGGCGAACAACATCACCATCCTCTCCACCCGCGACCTGACCCGGGAGCACCAGCCGGGCCGTGACAGCGGGCGGTGCGTGCTGCTGCATGAGATGGTGCACGCGGTCCACCACAAGATTCTGGGATTTGACAACGCGAGGATCACGGCGGCGTATCAGCAAGCCCTGGAGCGGGGCAAGCTGGAGCGCGGATCCTACGCGGCGACCAATCCGCCGGAATTCCTCGCCGAGATGTCGTGCGCATACCTCGACCGGCTGCAGTACTTCCCGCGGGACCGCGAGGAGTTGAAGAAACATGATCCGGCGACTTTTCAACTGATGGCGACGATCTGGTCCGGCGCGGAAAGCGCCGCCAACAAGGCCCGCAAGGCTGACCAGCCCGACACCCTTGAACTGCCGGTGCTGGAAATGGACCTTGCCGATTTCCAGCCGGGCGAGCCGGCCAGCGGGCCACCTGCCCCCGAGCCCTCGCGACTGCGGGGCAAGGTGGTGCTGGTTTTGCTGTTCGCCACCGGCAGTTCCGACGCGCTGCAGGCGTTGGGGCGGGTCGGGGCGCTGGAGGCTGAGCTGGGGGAGATGGGATTGGTGGCGTTGGCCAGCCATGCCAGCAGGATGGGAACCAAGGAAGATGCCCGCCGGGCAGCCGAGCAGCGTGCACCCCGCCTGAGCGTGAGCATGATCCCCAGGCTGGCGCGCAACCCCGGCCTGGGGCGGATTCCCCACGCGCTGGTTTTCGATGGCGACGGCAAATTGCGCTTTTCAGGATCCCCCTACGATGGCGAATCGGCCGTGCGCAAGCTGGTGGGACAACGGATTGTCGACAGGGCGAAGCCTGATCTGGAGGAGAAGGCGGTCACAAAGGTGGTGGGGGCCAGTGTCGAAGCGCTGCGCCGGGGGGAAAAGCCGGCGGCGGTTCTGGCCAGGCTGGAGAAACTCACCCCCCAGGAGGAGCTGGCCAGGGCCGCCCGGGACGCTTTGATTCGCGAGATCACGGCCTACCCCAAGGACCGTCTGGAAAAGTTGCAAAGCGCGCGGGAACTGGAGCCGGCGCAAGTGTTCACCGATTTGGAGGGCATGGCCCAGCGGTGGAAAAACAGTTCCGTTGGCCCATTGGTGAACCAGGCGATGGGGCCGGTCCGGAAAACTCCTGAGGTGCAACGGGAACTGCGGGCAAGGTTGCCCCTGGAGCGAGTGAGGGCGCTGGACGGGCAACTTGCCCGCCGTCCCGGCGCGGTGGAACCTTCAAGCCCCACATTCAGGGCGGCCAACGCCGACTTGTTGAACACGCTCGACCAGACCGTGCGGAAAATGCGGGCGGATTATTCCGGCACCCCGGCGCTTGCCGAGGCGGAGCGGCTGGCCGCGAAATACCAACCTTGATCGACGACCATGGGTAAAAAATGTCCCTTTTGACCGATAAAGATGCCCGTTCAGCCCTGGCGGCGCAGTATCGGGACGCCCTGTTGGGCGATGTGATCCCGTTCTGGTTGCGGCACGGCATCGACCGGGAGCAGGGGGGGTATCTGACCGCGCTCGACCGGGACGGCACGGTGGTGGACACCGACAAATCGATCTGGTTCCAGGGGCGGGGCGCCTGGACCTTCGCGACGCTCTGCAATCTGGTGGAGAAGCGCGCGGAGTGGCTGGAGGCGGCGCGGACCGGCATCGATTTTCTGAGGCGGCATGGCGGGGAGGCCGGTGGCAAGCTCTGGTTCACCGTGACGCGTGAGGGCAAGCCGCTGCGCCGACGCCGGTACGCCTACAGCGAGGCGTTCGCGGCGATCGCGCTGGCTGCTTGGGCCAAGGCGGCGGGCGAGGATGGGGCTGCGGAGGAGGCGGACCGGCATTTCAGTTCTTACATCAGGCAGTCGCTGGTACCGGGGACGGCCCCGGCCAAGGTGGAGGCAGCCACGCGGCCGATGCGCGGCATCGGGGTGCATATGATCGGCCTGGGCGTGGCGCAGGAAATTCGCGCGGCGCTGGGCGAACGGCTGGTGGAGGGCCGGACCTGTTCGGAGTGGGTGGATTGGAACCTGCATGAGATGGAACGCTGGTTCATCAAGCCCGAGCTGAAGGTGGTTCTGGAAACGGTGGGCCCGCGGGGTGAGGTGCTGGATCATGCCGATGGCCGGACGCTGAATCCAGGGCATGCGATCGAGGCGGCGTGGTTCATCCTGCGGGAAGCCCGTTTCCGGGGTGACGGTCGCTTGCGCGACCTGGGGGTTTCGATCCTGGACTGGATGTGGGAGCGCGGCTGGGACACCGAGCATGGCGGCCTGTTTTACTTCCGCGACCTGAAGGGGTTGCCGGTGCAGGAGTACTGGCACGACATGAAATTCTGGTGGCCGCACTGCGAGGCTATCATCGCCACCCAGATGGCCCACCTGATGACCGGCGAGGAACGCCACGCCCGCTGGCACCAGATGGCGCACGACTGGAGCTTCAAGCACTTCGCCGATCCGGAACACGGGGAATGGTTCGGCTATCTGCACCGGGACGGACGGCTGTCGAACACCCTGAAGGGCAGCCTGTGGAAGGGCCCCTTTCATTTGCCACGGATGCTGCTGGTCTGCTGGAAACTGCTGGACGATGGCGGGGTTGCGCGATGGGTTTGAGGCGCTGGCTTTTCCTGGTGGCGGTGTTTGTCGGGCTTGTTCCAGCCACGCGATGCGAGGAATGGCGCCGGCTTGCCGACCTTCCGGAGCGGTTGGGTGTTGCCGGCGCGTTTTCCGGGGTGACCGGGGATGGTCTGCTTGTGGCAGGTGGAGCCCATTTTCCAGGCAAGCCACCGTGGGAGGGTGGCCGCAAGGTTTGGACCGATTCGGTGTGGTGGCTGGACCGGCCTGAGGGATCGTGGATCCGGGTCGGCACATTGACTGGCGGGTTGGGCTATGGCGTGGCGGTGACACACCGTGGGTGGGTGGTGTGTGCAGGGGGCAGTGACGCGGAAAGGCACCGGTCTGATTGTTTTCGCCTGCGGGTGCGGGATGGCCGGTTGGAACGGGAGAATCTGGCGCCCTTGCCTCAACCGGTGGCCAACGGATGCGGGGCCCTGCTGGGGAACACGCTGTGGGTTGTGGGTGGCCAGCCAAGCCCGGAAGGGGAGGCCACCAGTCAGGTCTATTCGCTGGATTTGGGAAAACCAAACGGTGTTTGGCAGGCGGGGCCCCGATTGCCGGGGAAGGGAAGGATTCTGGCGGTGGCGGGGGCCACCGATTCGCTGCTGGTGGTGGCCGGAGGGGCCGCCCTGGAAGCGGTTGGGCAAAAAGCGGCCCGTCGCGAGTATCTGAGGGAATGCTGGGGTCTGAAGCCGGGGGGAGATTGGAATCCGTTGGCGGATTTGCCGAAGCCGCTGGTGGCGGCGCCTGGGCCGATGCCGGTCCGGTTGGGGGAACTTTGGCTGTTGGGAGGGGATGATGGTGGCCAGGTCGGCCGTGATCCCAAGGAACACACCGGGTTTGAACGGGGTAGCTGGCGGTACAATCCGGTTTTGAATATCTGGAAACCAGCCGAACCCATGCCTTTTGCCCGGGTGACAACGCCCGTGGTTTCGTGGCGGGGCCTGTGGGTTGTACCCAGCGGGGAAATGCGGCCGGGAGTCCGATCAGCCGAGATATGGGCCCGCGACCTGGGCGGGCCGGCAACCCAACGGAAATAAAAGCATGTCCGTCCGCCTGGTAGGTCTTGTCGCGGCCACACACACACCGTTCCATGGCGATGGAACGCTGAACCTGGGGGCCATCGAGAAACAGGCGGGGCAACTGATAGGCCATGGAGTCCTGGCCGCCTTTGTGGGAGGCACCACCGGGGAGAGTTCCTCGCTGACGCTGCTGGAACGGAAGGCGCTGGCCCAGCGCTGGGCGGAAGTGACCAAGGGCACACCGCTCGGCCTGATCGTCCATGTGGGGTCGAATTGCCTGGCCGACGCGCGGGAGTTGGCGGCCCAAGCCGGGCAGTTGGGAGCGATGGCCATCTCGGCGCTGGCCCCGAGCTACTTCAAGCCGGGAAATCTGGAACTGCTGATCGATTGCTGCGCGCAGATCGCTTCGGCCGCGCCGGAAACACCGTACTACCACTACGACATCCCGGCGATGACCGGCATGCACTTGTCGATGCCGGATTTTCTGGAGAAGGCCGGTGGCAAGGTGAAGACGCTGGCGGGGATCAAGTTCTCCAACCCGGACCTGATGGCCTACCAACTCTGCCTGCGGGCGGCCGGTGGCAAATACGACATGCCTTTTGGCTGCGACGAGTACATCCTTGGCGCCATGGCGCTGGGCTGCGTGGGGGGTGTGGGCAGCACCTACAATTTTGCCGCACCCGTCTACCAGCGGTTGATCAAAGCTTTCGGGCGGGGGGATTTGGAAGCGGCGCGCGCGGAGCAAAACCGCTCGGCACAGTTGGTACGCTTGCTGGCCAGCCACGGGTATATGGCAGCCGCCAAGGCGACGATGGGTTTTTTGGGGGTGGATGTGGGTGGACCCCGGTTGCCCAACGGGAACCTGAGCGCGGATGGAAAAGCCCGGTTGCGCGGGGAATTGGAACAGCTTGGCTTTTTTGACTGGGTGTCTTGACGGTGGCGGGCACGGTTCCGCGAACCGTCACTTGAGGTGGCGGTCGAGAAACCCGATCACCAGGGGACGCAGGTCCCGCTGCTTCGGCTGCAGGTCGAAGGTGTGCGGAGCGCCGGGGATGATCACCAGCTCGTGTTCGGCTCCGGCATCTTTCAGGGCCTTCGCGAGAAGCCTGCTCTGTTCGGGATCCACAGTCTTGTCCGCCGTGCCGTGGAGGATCAGCAGGGGGCTGGCTATTTTGGCAGCGTAGGTCACAGGCGAGCCTTTCTTGTAAATGGCCGGATCGGCTTCGCGCGAGGCGCCCATCGTCCGCATGTCGTGGTGGGTGAGCATGTCGGCGATCCCGTAAAGGTCGACCGCGCAGGAGACGCGTGTGTCGATGCCGGGTGGCAGGTCTGCCGGCTCGAAGCCGTCGCCGGGACCGGTGAGCGCCAGCAAGGCGGCCAGGGTGCCGCCAGCGGAACCCCCGATGACGCCGATCCTTCGGGGATCGATACCCAGTTTTTCGGAGTTTTCCCGCAACCAGACCACGGCGCGCTTGCAATCCAGCACGGGGCCGGGCCAGGTTTTCCCCTCCTTTTGCCCGGCGAGAACATAGTTGACGCTCATGGCGAGGTAGCCATTGAGGGCGAGGTTGGTGCCGATGTTGATCTCACGGGCGTTTCCCTTGTCGCCGGAGTTGAAGCCGCCCCCGTGGATGATCACCACGGCCGGCAGTTTTTTCGCCGCCGGTGTTTGGGCCGCCGGACGGTAGATGTCGGCTTTTTCCGCCCTGTCCCCGGGAAGGAAACGAACATCCCTTTGGACAAGGACCGAATCGGGTATTTGCTCCACCTTGCGGATGGGCGCCTGGCGACAGGCCTCGGAGGCCAGCAACATTTGGAGCAACAGCATGAAAAATCACCGGTCCGCGTGGGGCAAAAGCTGCTATATTTTAAGCTATAGTTTGATCTTTGCCAGTTTAGAAACTTCTTGGGGGAAAACCGATGCAACTTGGCATGGTGGGTTTGGGCCGCATGGGCGCGAACATGGTTCGCCGTTTGATGAAGGGCGGCCATGAATGTGTGGTGTTCGACATGTCGGCCAAGGCGGTGCAGGACCTCGCGGCCGAGGGTGCCGTGGCGTCTTCCTCGCAAGCCGACCTGGCCTCGAAATTGAAGGGGCCGCGGGCGGTGTGGCTGATGGTGCCCGCGGCGGTGGTGGACAAGGCGATCGCGGGGTTGCTGCCCCACCTGCAGCCGGGCGACATCCTGATCGACGGCGGCAATTCGTATTATGTGGACGACATCCGAAGGGCCAAGGAACTGGCGGCAAAGGGCATCCACTATGTGGATGTCGGCACCAGTGGCGGCGTGTGGGGGCTCGAGCGCGGTTACTGCATGATGATCGGCGGCGAGGCCGAGGTGGTGAAGCGGCTGGACCCCATTTTCAAGACGCTTGCCCCGGGCAAGGGCAACGCCGAGCGCACGCCAGGTCGCAAGGACGGGCAGGGCACGGCGGAGGACGGCTACCTGCACTGCGGGTCGAACGGCGGCGGCCACTTTGTGAAGATGGTCCACAACGGGATCGAGTACGGCATCATGGCCGCCTACGCCGAGGGGCTGGGCGTGCTGAACTCGGCCAATGTGGGGAAGCGCGACCACGCCGTGGACGCCGAGACCACCCCCCTGCGCGATCCCGAGATGTACCAGTTTGACTTCAACCTCGCCGATGTGACCGAGGTGTGGCGGCGGGGCAGCGTGATCTCCTCGTGGCTGCTGGACCTGACGGCGGCGTCGCTGCAGAAGGATCCCACGCTCGCCGGCTTTTCAGGCCGGGTTTCCGATTCGGGCGAGGGGCGCTGGACCATCAAGGCTGCGATCGACGAGGGGGTTCCGGTGCCGGTGCTGACCACGGCGCTGTACGAACGGTTCCAGTCGCGCGGTGAATCGGAGTTCCAGGACAAGCTGCTGTCCGCCATGCGGTTCCAGTTCGGCGGGCATGTCGAGAAAAAGTGACCAGGCGGGCGGGGAAGATCGGCAAGAGTCAACTGGAGTGACGGGAAATGGCTGAGTCGAAGGCATCGGACGCGCTGGTCTTTTTCGGGGCCACGGGTGATCTGGCCTACAAGAAAATCTTCCCCGCCCTGGCCGACCTGCAGCACCGCGGGTTGCTGACGGTGCCGGTGATCGGCGTGGCGAAGGCCAATTGGACGCTGGAGCAGTTCCAGGCGCGGGCGAAGGCCAGCCTGGAGGCCGCGAAAAAGCCGGCGGAGATGGTGGCCCGGTTCTGCGCGGGTCTGCAGTACATCGACGGGGATTACCTCGATCCGGAGACCTTCCGGCGGTTGAGGAAGGCGCTGGGGGAGGCGAAAAGCCCGCTCCATTACCTGGCCATCCCGCCCAGCATGTTCGCCACCGTGGCGGACGGGCTGGCCAACTCGGGTTGCGGCGAAAACGCCCGGGTGGTGGTGGAGAAGCCGTTCGGCCGGGACCTGGCCAGTGCCCGCGACCTCAACGCCACGCTGCACCACTTCTTCCCCGAGGAGCGGATCTACCGCATCGACCACTACCTCGGCAAGGAGGCGGTGCTGAACATGCTGTACTTCCGGTTCGGCAACTCCTTTCTGGAGCCGCTTTGGAACCGGACCTATGTGGAGAGCGTGCAGATCACGATGGCGGAGGCCTTTGGCGTGCAGGGGCGCGGCCGTTTCTACGAGGAGGCCGGCTGCATACGCGATGTGGTGCAGAACCACCTGCTGCAGGTACTGGCGACCCTGGCCATGGAGCCACCGGCCAGCCACACCAACGGCGGCCTGCGGTACGAGAAGAACAAGGTGCTGGAGGCGATCCGCCCGCTGGAGCCGGGGGCCCTGGTGCGGGGACAGTTCGACGGTTACCGATCCGAGCCCGGGGTGTCGCCGCAGAGCACCGTGGAGACCTTCGCCGCGCTGCGGCTGTATGTGGATTCGTGGCGGTGGGCGGATGTGCCGTTCTATATCCGCGCGGGCAAGAGCCTGCCGGTCACCTGCACCGAGGTGCTGGTGCGGTTCCGCAACCCGCCGCAGACCAGCTTTGGCGGGCAGGAACTGGGCCAGTCGCAGAACCATGTGCGGTTCCGGTTGAGCCCCGATGTGATCATCGGCTGGGGGGCGAGGTGCAAGCTGCCGGGCCAGGAGTTTGTGGGTGAAAATGTCGAGCTGAAAGTTTCCCATGAGTCGGTGGAGGACATCGAGCCCTACGAGCGGTTGCTGGGTGCGGCGCTGCAGGGAGACCCGTCGTTGTTCGCGCACCAGGACGCCGTGGAGGCCTCGTGGGAAGTGGTGGATCCCCTGCTGAAAACCCCCGGCCCGGTGCAGCCGTACAAACCTGGAACCTGGGGGCCTGAGGCGGCCAACGGGGTTCTATTGCCGGGGGCGACCTGGCACAATCCCGTCCTTTGACCATTCAGGGAAGACCGGATGCGGAACCTGTGGCTCCTGAGCTTTTTGGCGGTCTGGGTCCCGGCCGGATGGTCGCGGGCCGGGGACAAGCCGAATGTGCTGTTCATCGGGGTGGATGATCTGCGCCCGGTGCTGGGATGTTACGGGGACAAAACGGTGTTGTCGCCCCATATCGACAAGCTGGCCGCCAGCGGCGTTCGTTTCGACCGAGCCTATTGCCAGTTCGCGCTGTGCAACCCGTCGCGGGCGTCGCTGCTTTCTGGCAGGCGGCCCACCACGCTGAAGATCCACACCCTGGCCCAGTTCGTGCGAGACAAGGCGCCCGATGTGGTGACCTTGCCCCAGATGTTCAAGGAACAGGGGTATGAGGCCCTGAGCTTCGGCAAGATATTCCACACGACCAACGGTAACCATGAGGATACCCAGTCCTGGAGCCGGCCAGCCTGGCATTCAATGAAGGATGACAAGGTAAAGGCTCCCGCGGCCAATCCTCCGGCCGTGCCGAAAAAAGTCGGTCCAGCGAAGGATGGGGCGGACCACTCGGATGACGAGCCAACGGAGTCTCCCGAGGTGGCGGATAACGCCCTGCTTGACGGGCAGATCGCGGACAAGGTGGTGGAGGCCTTGCGGCAGGGCGCCCTGAACAAGAGCCAGCCTTTTTTTATGGCGGTGGGTTTCCACAAACCGCACATGCCGTTTGTGGCCCCGAAAAAGTACTGGGACCTGTACCGGCCCGAACAGTTCAGGCTTCCCGCCAACGGCAGCCACCCCAAGGACGCGCCGGACTTCGCCGGGAACGACGCGTCCGAGCTGCGGCGGTACAAGGGCATCCCCGCCACCGGTCCGGCGGTGAGTGCCGAGAAAGCCGTTCGGCTGATCCATGGTTACCATGCCTGCGTGAGCTACACCGACGCGCAGGTGGGGCGGGTGCTGCAGGCGCTGGATGCCAACGGCCTGCGTGACAACACGATCGTGGTGCTGTGGGGTGACCACGGGTATCACCTGGGTGAGCAGGGCACCTGGAACAAGCGCACGAACTGGGAGGTGGCCACACGGGTGCCGCTGATCATCCGCAAGCCCGGCGCGCCACCCGCCCGGGTTGATTCAAAAGCGTTGGTCGAGCTTGTGGACCTGTATCCCACGCTGGCCGAACTGTGCGGCCTGAAGGCGCCCGACAAGTTGGAGGGGACCAGCCTGGCGCCCCTTTTAGCCAACCCCGACCAGCCGTGGAAGGAAGCGGCCTTCAGCAACTATGTGAAGAAGATACCCGAGTTGGGGGAGGGGAATGTGACAGGCATCGCTACGCGCACCGCCACCCACCGGTGGGTGCGCTGGAGTGGCGGGCCGCTGAAGGAGCCGGTTGACGAACTGTACGACCACACGAACGATCCGCAGGAGACGGTGAACATCGCCGGCACGGAGGCCGGCCGGCGGGTGATCGCACAACTTTCAGAAAAATGGTCCAAAGGCGGGTATGCCGCCTTTGGACCGCCGAGGGGTCGCTGAGGCACCCGGTTTCAGTTTACCGGCACCACCTCGAAGGCGTGGGGGCGGGGTTGTGCCAGCTTATTCACGCGAGCCTGGGCCTCGGTGATCTGGGCCATGCGCTTCTCAAGCTCGGCGGGCTTGCGCTCGCGCGCGACATCAGCCAGCCAATCGGGGATGTTGGCCAGGTGGACGCCGCGGAAGCGACCATGCACGATGCGGTTCTTGGCCTCGATGGCCTGGAACAGCTCCTGACCGTGTTTCCACACGCCGCCTGAGGTGGCGTTGCCGAGGTTCACACCCTCCGCCAGTTGGGCGGCCGAGAATTTTCCCGCCTCCTCGCCATCAATCTTTACCAGGTAGGTGCCGTCCTTCAGGCCGGCCACCTTCAATCCGTACCAGTTCAGATCCTTGAGCTGGTTGGTGTAGGGCAGCATGGGCAGCCAGTCTTTCTGCAGGGGCAAGGGAAGGGCCTCGTCGACGCGGGTGAATGCGACACCGCCTGCGGAGGCTTTCAGGTCGGTGATGGCGCATTGCTTGCCCTCGGCCTTGGCGGCTGCCGCATCGATGGAGGCTTCGCTGACCAGCGCGGGGGAATGGAGGCCGGTGAGGATGGCGTGGGCCATCAGCATGGCGCCGGGGGGTGAGGTGTGGAAGCCATCGTAATAGGGCTTGGCCTTTTCGGCCTTGGGGTCGTCCACGGCCATGCGGTCCTGCGCGGCGCGGGTGACGGCGTACTGGTCGACGAATGGGAAGCTGAATTCCTTGGCCACGCCGGCGAGGGGGGCGTAGAAGGTCTTTTGGGTTTCGACATATTCGGCGCCGTTGGATTTGTTGCGCGGATCGACGGCGTTGGGGGACATCAGGGCCACCTGCACGCCGGCTTCCTTGGCCATGCGCAGCATGTCGCGCGTGCGGTCGACAAAGCGCTTGTTGGCCTCGGGATTGAATTTGCCGTAGCCGCCGTCATTCATGCCGAAATTGATGGTGACCTTGTTTGGTTTTTCCGCCAGCACCTGGGACTTGAAGCGATTGGCCCCACCCTGGGCGGTGTCGCCGCCGATGCCGGCATTCAGGAAAAAGAAATCCGCCTTGGGGAACCGCCCGGTGAGGTACAGCTCAACATAGTTGCTGTACTGGTACTGTTCGGTGATGCTGTCACCCAGAAAGACGATCCGGTCTTTGGGTTGGAAAAAGTAATCAGCCGGAGGGTCGGCGGCGATGGAGGAGGTGGCCAGGGCCAACATGGCCGTGAGGGAGAGCAAGAAACGCATGATCAGGGTCCTGGGGTTGGTCCGGGCGGAAACAAATTGCCCGGTATTCCTGTCCCCAAGATTAAGGTCTTTGGATACAGCGTGCCAGTTTCGGGTGGAAAAGGGATTGGGCCAATTCAGGCGGAGTGAAAGGAACCCTCGGCAAAGAGCCAATCGGTGAGAAGGTTGTCATTACCGTAGCCTAGATGGTCAGCCTGGAAGCCGACCCAAACCGAGTCGTCAGCGTCCGGGGCTGAAAGGGCAACGGCTGCGCCCGGGGCGACATCCCACAGCACAGCGGTTGCCGGGGCGATTTCTTCCGGCTGCTGGTCCATCACCCGCGTGTGGGCATCGGTCGCGGGGTTGGGTACCCATTCCAGGGCGGAGGCGAACAGGCTGGCGGGGACGCTGCGGGTTTCGAGGCCTTCCAGCCTGGGACGAAAGCGTGTGGACATCGCCGTTTCTCCTGAAATCGATGGCCATTTTACGGCTGGCATCGTTTGATTGAAAAGGCCCTGAAAGGCTGTTTTCCTTGCAATTGAGACGGACCGGGCGGCGCAACCGATTGGCCCGGAAATATCTGCTGACGCAATCGATTGATATGTCTGGGTTTAGGGAAAGTTACGGTCCTTTGGTGGTTTTTCGGTACGGGTAGGGAATTCGGGTACCCTGAGGGGAATCCGTTTGGCGTACCCCGGTGCATCATGACAACACGCTTATCCCTGTTCGTGATTCTTTTGATGGTTTACCTGCATTCCGCACATACCCATGCCCAGGAAGCCGACCGGGGCCGGGTGATGGAGGCGCTGCGCTTCCATGCCGGGTTTGAGGGGAATGGTGACGCCGTGGTGGCCCCTGGGGACAAGCGGATTTACACGGTGGAATCGCTGGCCCGCAAGCAGTGGACGCCGGGGATCGCCCGGGCGGATGTGACTATTGCCAAGGGCGAGGGGGTGAAGGGAAATTGCCTACGGTTCGGCAAAAAGGCGCCCCAGGTGATTTGCTTCAAGGGGGAAT
>JAFMJU010000478.1 GCA_017853285.1 Gemmataceae bacterium | reverse complement strand
GTTTCGGCAGTAAGATGGGTTGAGATTGACGAAATAACCGATTATTTGCGGCACAACGCCAGTTCCGAATGTGCGGGGGTTTTGGGATGCGATTGGAAGCTTTGTGGTTGTTGGCCCAAATGGTGCTCTTTCAAGCTCCGAGCGGTACGGACCAGGGCCGTTTGGCCGAGACCCTGCTGCGAAGCCCGGACCGGGTTATCCAAGCCACCTTGGCCCTTCACATTGGATTGGCAAATGAGGGCAGCGGGGTGGTTGTGGGAAGGAGGGGGGACAAATGGTTGGCCCTTTCCGCCTACCACCTGTTTCAAGGCAAAACAAAGGAAGGCCATGCGACCTTCTTCACTGCGGGGGACCCGCCCAAGGCTGACAAAGAGTTGATGAAGTTGGACGTGTTAGAAAGTTGGCCGGATATTGATTTGGTTCTGCTGAGCGTGGAGGCTCCCAAACTGCCTATCTCGCCACTGCAGCTGGCACCTGCCCGTAGTTTGCCAGCAAAAATCCGGGGAACCACCCACACCTCCGGGTGTGACAAGGGATTTCCTACCCTTCGGGCGGAGCTCCTGGGAGGAAAGGTGCTCACCACCAAGAACGCAGGGGAAATCGATGCGTTTTATTGGGAAATGGCTGACCCCAGCATTCCGGGGCGCTCTGGGGGGCCATTGGTCGATTGTGCTGGCCAATTACTTGGAATTTGCAGCGGAACTGACCGAAAAGGAAAAGGAATGTATGTCCATATCGATGAAATCCGGGCTGGTTTGAAGCGGAAGGGGCATACGGATCTTTTGACAAGCCGATAGGGTGTGATTGTATAATATATCGCATTCAAATTTGAATTGGGGATATGGAACTCTGATTTTCATCCATTCGTCGTATAGTTGAGAAGGAAGAAAGTTAGGGTTTTGCAGGCCAAAGGGTTGCACCCGGTCGTTCACTGAGCTAATGTCAGTTATGTTCCAAGGAGGTCGTCCATGAAGAGTTGGATTGGTTGCTTCGTCCTGACAGCAGCCTTTGGTTGCTCAGCGTTCCTTTTCGCCGATAGCTATGTCGGCTTGGGTGGTTGGTCCAATGTGCCCAGCACCAAGTCTCCGTTGGCTCACTTCGCCACCGATCGCAAGGCTCTGCCTGACTCGGCCCGCAAGGTGACCACCAACGAGGGCGAGCAGGGTGAACTGGTTGTTTCCCTGGATGAGTTCTCCTACACGGGAGTCATCAAGGCTTCGGCCACCAACCCCTACGCTCCTCCCCCGCGCCGTCCGCCGGCCAAGAAGAAGTAATACTTCCATCCTCCCGACCTAAGGTTAGGGATGTCAAAATCTGAAGCAGTACCGACAAGCCGTGGCCCCGCCACGGCTTTGTTGCTTGCCATGGAAGCCTGCGTGCTTTTCATGGTGGTGGTGGCCCCATGGCTTCTTGGGGCCAATGATCCCTGGGCCTATGCGATCCTGGGTTGGCCCTTGGGTATTGCCCTGCTTTGCTGGGCTAGCTTGGCGATCCATACTGGCAAGTTGAACATTTGCCTATGTCCCATCGGCCTGTGCCTGATCGGGTTGATCCTGATCACTCTGGGGCAGTTGGTGCCCTTGCCCAGGGACATTCTTCAGCTGGTTTCCCCTGCGGCTGCCACCATGCGGGCGGAGCAGGTGCCGGCGCAGCCGGAAATCCTTTCCGACGGCACTGAAACGGTGCTGCCTGCCCCGTGGCAGCCGATCAGCCTGGATCCCGCCGCCACACGGGTTTTCCTCACGCAGATCACCGCGGTCACGCTGCTTTATTTGATGGTGCGGTCCAATCTGGCGCGGCAGGTTCTGCTGCTGCGTTTGGGCTGGGTGCTTTTGTTCAACGGCGCGGCACTGGCCTTCTTCGCCATCGCCCAATCGCTCACCTCCCCCAAGAACGACATCGTCTACTGGACCTGGATCACCCCCGGAGCCGTATTCGGGCCGTTCATCTGCCGCAACCACTACCCGGACTACATCAATCTGTGCGTCGGCGCGGTGCTGGGTGTGATCGGTTGGACCTACCACCAAAAGGTGGCGCCCAGGTCCCGGGATGGTTTCCTGAAAAAAGCCGAATTCTGGAGGCCGGTGCAGGAGATCATCGCCTCGCCCCTGGAACTTTTGAACAAACCCGCGGCACTGCTGTGTGTCTTCGCCATCGCGTTGATGATGGCGACGATACCGATGTCGATGTCCCGGGGTGGGTCTTTGGCTTTGGTTTCCTCGATCATCCTGACCGCTATCGCCTGGCTGGGTGCTGGCAAAAGCAAATCCAAGAAATCAGCAAAAAACAGTTCCGCTCCTGATGCCCGCAACCTGATTCTGGCCCTGTGGCTGGCGCTGCCGGTGATGGGACTGGTCGCCTGGTTTGGCTGGGACCAGATCAGCCAGCGGTTGGGCACGGTGACCGACAAGGCCACCTTGCAGGAAGATCGGATCAATGTTTGGAAGCCCTTGTTGAACCTGGTGACCCAGTACCCGCTTACGGGAACTGGTGCTGGATCGCTGGGGGTGGTGGAACCGATTGTCCGCGAGATTGGCGGATTCCCCGGGGTGGTTTTGGACCATGCCCACAACGAATATTTGGAGGCGCTGGTTGAGGGGGGTATTCCCAGGCTGGTTGTCACCTTGCTGATGGTTTTTTGGCTGGTGCGGATGGGCATGCGTGGCATCCGCCGCCACCGGGGTGAACCTTCGGCCATGATGCCCACCGGCCTGCTGTTCGGCCTGCTGGCTTTGGCCATCCATTCCGTGGCGGATTTTGGCGTGCACATGGCCTCGGTGGCGCTACTGGCCACGGTGTGCCTGGCCCACCTTTCTGCGCTTTCCCGCCACACCAGCGACCAGCCCGAATCACGCGACCATGAGGAAACCAGCGTGTGGGTTTTGGACGGGGTCGTCGCCCGGTTGGGTGGCATCATCCTGGCTATTTGGGCCTTGCTGCTGGTGAACGATTTGGCCACCGGTTCCACCGTGTTTCGGCTGCAGTTGGAAGCCGACCAGCAACCGGTCTCCAACGAAGGGCAGGAACGGCGCATTAGCCTGCTGGAAAGCGCCGGGCGCCTGAGGCCCTGGCTTCCCGAAGTGCACGAGACCATAGGATTGGCCGCCTTGGACATGGTGTCGGCGCAGGACACCGCGGAACGGGTCTTGAAGCGTGAAAT
>JAFMJU010000477.1 GCA_017853285.1 Gemmataceae bacterium | reverse complement strand
AGGCGAAAAAACCCCCTCCAATCCCCCCCAAATCCACTCGCCATCCCCTGCCCCCTCCGGGTACCATCAGGCTCGCGCCAAAATTCCCGCTCCCCCTCTCCAAAAATGGTGAGCGGGTGGTTGGTGAAGTCGCCGGCCCCGATTGGCCCGGCAACGCGCGCAGGGAGGCTCGCCGTGAACACCCGTGGCTGGTGGATGATGTGCTTGGCGCTGGCGCTCATGGGCGCCGGACTGGCGATCGCGCTGTTCAGGCCCGCGTCCCCACTCCAGGCCGTCCCCATGGCCAACCTCGATGAGTTCGCGCAGGATCGCGCCCCGCCCAAGGTCAATCTCCCCCCCTTCGATGCCGCCCGCGCCCTCAAGCACCTCGACGACATCTGCGCCATCGGCACCCGCGTCAGCGGCTCACCAGGCATGGAGAAGCAGCAGAAGCTGCTCGAGAAGCACTTCACCGATCAGGGCGCCAAGGTCACCTGGCAGAAATTCGAGGGCAGGCAGAAAAGCTCACGCGCCACAGCCCCCATGGCCAACCTCATCGCGAGCTGGCACCCCGATCGCCCCGTCCGCGTCATCATCTGCTCCCACTACGACACCCGCCCCCGCGCCGACCAGGAAACCGAGCGCCGCAGGAAGGAGCAACCCTTCCTCAGCGCCAACGACGGCGGCTCGGGTGCCGCGCTACTCATGGAGATGGCGCGCCACATGAAGGACCTGCCCTGCGAGCTGGGCGTCGATTTCGTGCTGTTCGACGGCGAGGAATGGGTCCTCGAGCCCGAGGACGAGTACTTCCACGGCTCCAAGCACTTCGCCGCCGAGTACAAGAAGCAACGCGCCGCCGGCAAGACCCGCTACCGCTCCGCCATCCTCCTCGACATGATCGCCGGCAAGGAACCCCGCTTCCCCGTCGAGCAGAACTCCTGGTGGTCCGCCCCCCGCCTCGTCGAGGAGGTCTACTCCATCGCCGTCGAGCAGAACGCCACCTTCTTCGAGCCCCGCAAGTTCAGCTCCACCCCGGTGCAGGATGACCATGTGCCCCTCAACGCCGCCGGCATCCCCGCCATCGACATCATCGATTTCGAATACCCCCACTGGCACAAGATCACCGACACCCCCGAGAACTGCTCCCCCGAGGGCCTGACCCAGGTCGCCCGGGTCCTCTTCGCCTGGCTCCAACGCGTCCGCTGACCTGACCGGAGCCCCCCATGGGCGCGCAGCAGATCATCTTCGGGCTCCTGCTCACCGCCGGCATGGTCGGCACCGGGCTCGTCGCCGCCTTCAGGCAGGTGGCCTTCCTCCGCGGCGACTGCCCCTCCATGCCCGAGGCCGCCTTCTTCCGCGCCCAGGCCTTCCGCCGCCTCTTCTGTTCCCTGCTGCTCGTCGCCATGGGCGTCCTCCTCGGCGTCGCCCTGGCCTACCTCGAGGAACCCGCCCAGACCATCGTCGATGAGCGCGACGCCGCCGATACCGCCGGGCGCGAGTTCCACCTGTCCGATCCCCAGGAACGCTTCGCCAGCCTCTACGGCATGTTCTGGGTCGGCTTCCTCATCCTCCTCTTTGTCCTGTTGGTCGTCCTCGCCTGGGACATGTGGCTGCTCCGCCGTCTCCACCTCGCCTCTTTACGCGAACGCAACCGCCACAATCGCCAGATTATCGAAAACGCCATCGTTACCCGCCGCGACCAATCCTGAACCCCGCAATCTCCAGTTTCAGCCGTTGGCAAACCGCATTTTCACAAATCACGCCTTTCCCAGCTTGCCCCGGCCGTACAAATCGGCACCACTCCACCCTTTTGCCAAAGTCTCGGGGCCTCCATGGCCGAATCAATCCCCATAGACCTAACGCTCCCCCCGCACGTGGAGAGTGCACCGTGCTCCGACCCGTTCATAGGGCCACCGCCATGGCCCTGCTGGGTGCGGCACCCTTGACCACCGCAGTCGCCTCATGGGCCGCTGCCTCTGGTTTGGCCCAATCGGGCCAGGTGTCCCCCCTGCCAGGCAAATGGCGTCTGAAAACTCCCGGCGCCCCCACGCTCGAACAGGTCGTCTCGGGGGATTTCCTCGATCTCAATCTCGCCAGCCTTCCACTCTTCTGCCAGGCCGATGGCTCCGACCAGGTCACCGTGGCCGAGGCCGCCATGGTCCCCCCCGGCGATATTGAGGATGTCTGGGCCCGCATAGCCCGCGCCACCCCCGGCCTCGCCGTCTCCCAGGGCCTCGCCAACGAGGGCTACTCCCGCCTGCAGCAGGCCGGCAGTGTGCCCCACGGCCGCGACAGGTTTACCCGCGAAAGCCTCCTGCTCCGCGCCACCGGCGAGGCCCTCCTGGCCCAGTCCTCCGCCGAGGCCGCCGGCGAGATCGCCAAGGCCCAACGCGAGGCCGCCGAGCTCTGGGCCGAGCTGCGCTCCGCCCAGGAGGCCGCCGCCATCCTCGAAACATCTACCAAACGGCTGGAAGACATCCAAAAATACGCCCGCGACCTCGCCATGGAGCGCAAGCCCGAGCTCCGCGCCCTCGTCGAGGGCCTCGAGGGCGAGCGCTCCGCCCGCCGCATGCGCAAGCTCGAGATCGAGCGCAAGCTCGAGCAGGGCCTTGTCCGCCTCCGCCACCTCTGCGGCGAGCCGGTCGACGGCAATTTCCAGGTCCCGGGCGACAGGCTGGAAGATCCCCAGATGGGCGGCCTGCCCAACCTCGAGGAATCCCTCGCCGCCGCGGGCGCCAACGGCCCCGCCCTGGCCGAACTAGACAACCTCGTCGCCGTCCTCGAGGGCCAGGCCTGCCTGGTGCGCGACAACAAACCCACCGTCGGCGGGCGCGATTTCGACAAGCTCCGCCTCGAGCTCAGCCAGCAGGCCGAGGTCGCCGCCGGCAAGCGCCGCGAGGCAGAGGCGTCCCTGCGCCAGGCCGCCGCGGTCGCGCTCGCCGCCCTGCGCCCCCTCTACGAGCAGCATCGCCACGCCAAGGAGGCCCTCTCGCAGGCCCAGGCCAGCGCCGATGTCATCGAGAAGTTCATCAAGGAGCGCCGCCCCGAACTCGGCCCCACCGAGCAGCTCGCCGCGCTGAAGGGCATCGAGATCGCCCGGCAGGAGGAGCTCAAGCTCCGCGTCGCCTACCGCCAGGCCCTGCTCAAGCTCGACCTCGCCACCCGCCCCATCCCGGGCAGGTA
>JAFMJU010000476.1 GCA_017853285.1 Gemmataceae bacterium | reverse complement strand
CATGGCAATAGACAGGGTTGTGGAAGGAAAAATCAAATCCTCCACCAAACTGTCCGGATCCCAATTCCAAAACCTGGTTCAACAATGCCGTTTGGCCAAAGAAAAACTCCTTGGCGAAGCTCCTCCCGAATATTCCACCATCCAAATTGAAGGACGAGGGCGTTCAATTGTCGGCCAGGCAATGAGTGCTGAAATTCTTCGGGCCGAAGTGTTGGAAATGGTATTGGATGGTTTTTTCCCCGTTTGCACCCTGCAGGATGCACCCCAAGAAAATCGCCGGCAGGGGGCGGTCCAGTTGGGCCTTCCTTACGCCCAGGACCCTGCCATCACGAGGCATTTAGCCAGGTTTTTAAAGCTTCACGGCTTGGCGGAAAAACCGCCCGACGCATTACTGCTCAATGGAGGTTGCTTCCATTCCAAGGAATTACAGGCGCGGGTTTTCAGTTTCTTTGAAATGAACTATCCGGGAAAACCCATCCAAGCATTATCCTTGGGGTCGGTGGATCGAGCTGTATCCAGAGGGGCGGCTTACTATGCATGGCTGATCCAAAATGGAAAAAAGGCCATCCAGTCCAGCGCCGCAAAAGCTTATTACCTGGTGCTAGATGAGGGGCGGCAGGACAAAACCAAGGTGATTTGCGTGCTTCCAAGGAACAGTACTCCAGAATTAGAACACCCCGTCAATCAGCACCAATTCATGCTCACATTGGGAAGCCCGGTACGATTTCCCCTGTTTTCGAGTACATCTCGCATGGGGGACCATGCCGGGACCATTTTGGAAATCGAAAAAGGACAGATGCATTCTCTCCCGGCCCTGCAAACTGTTCTGACCGGGGGAAGAAAATCAGGGCTTAAAACCACAACTGTCCACATGGTTTCCAAATTAAGCGCGATAGGAACCCTCGACCTTCATCTGGTGGATGAGAACGCAAATCGTTGGCATCTGGATTTCAATCTTCAACAGGAAGTAACATCTGCCCCCGAATCCTCCCCGCTGCCACCAACAGGCTATTCCATTCCGGACCACCTGGTTTCCGAAGCCATTGAAAAAATCCAAGGGACTTTTCCGCAAGAATCCATGCCTTCAAGTAATTCACCGGGGGAATTGCCCAAAGATTTGGAAAAAATCCTTGAATCCGGAAGGGAAAACTGGTCCGCGGCAGTTTGCAGGCGTTTGTGGGTCCCACTTCAGCAAGGGGCTGACAGTCGCAGGTTAACCCAAGCACACTTGGCACGTTGGTACAACCTTTCCGGATGGGTCCTTCGCCCTGGATTCGGTCATCCCCAGGACTCCCATTTTGTGGAACAAATCTGGAAAACACTTCACGCCCCACCCAAAGGCCAAAATGGCATCCGTCAGCCTGAGGGCGGGCCTGAACTATGGATCTTGTTGAGGAGAATCGCAGGTGGGCTAGCCTCTGGAAAACAACTGCAAATCATCGAACGACTGAAACCATTTTTAATACCGGGAAAATCCAGGGCTCCATTCAAGCCGCCCCTCGCGGAGATCATGGAAATGTGGCGTTGTGCAGCCAGCCTGGAACGGGTGGGGCTACCCTTCCGACAAAACCTGGCTGATGCACTCCACCGAAAAATTCTGCAGAATCCCATCGAGGCTACAGATTGGCAAATCTGGAGTCTGGGGAAACTGGGCGCGCGAATTCCAACGCATGGAACCATCGCCGCTGTTTTGCCCAAGGAATCAGCAGGGGATTGGATCAAGACCCTTCTTTCGGTTTCGCCCAAATCCGAAACCGCGAGTAGAAATCTGGGCTCGGCGTTGGTCCAGATGGGTATGGCCACAAACCACCCGGACTTGGATGTCCCTCAAGATTTGAGGCTAGAGATAGTTGCAAAACTTCGGACACTGGAATGCCCGGAGATGATGACCGATATCCTTCAAGGAAAGAAAATCGACAATTCCCATCAAATTGCCGAGGCCACCTTTGGAGAATCCATTCCTTTGGGCTTGCACCTGCTCCCAGGTTGATCCAACCCAACGGAATCAACCTGAAACAATCCTCCCACGGGCTTGCTCGTAACGCCTCAGGGTTTTTTCGACAATCTCTTTTGGCAATTCAGGGGGAGGAGATTGTTTATCCCACCCAGTTGTCTCCAGCCAATCACGCATAAATTGCTTGTCGAATGAAGCAGGCGATTCGCCAACCCGATATTCCTCAGAACTCCAGAAACGAGAACTGTCAGGGGTAAGGATCTCATCGATCAGCAACACCTTGCCATCCAACAGACCAAATTCAAACTTTGTATCTGCCAGGATCAAGCCCTTAGTCCCGGCATGGCGGGCAGCCCTCTGGTAAATATCGAGTGATCTTTGTCTGAGGTGGGCGGCCAAATCCTTGCCCAACGCGTTTTCCAAATCTGAAAAGGTAATGTTGATATCGTGCCCCGATTCAGCCTTCGTGGCGGGTGTGAAAATAGGCTCTGGCAAGCGGGAGGCCTGTTTCAATCCAGGGGGCAGTCTTATTCCCGCAACCACCCCGGATTTCTGGTATTCATTCCACCCGGACCCGGCCAGGTACCCGCGCACAACACATTCAAAAGGAACTACCTCGGTCTTTTTCACCAACATGGCGCGTCCGGCCAGAAGGTTTTTGTGGTCTGAAAAAGGCGGGCCCATTTCAGACGGGTCCGAGGAAATCAGTTGCTCACTGACCCCCAAAAAGTTGAACCAAAAGAGCGACATTTCCGTGAGAATTTTGCCTTTCCCCGGGATGGGATTTGGCATCACCCAATCGAACGCGCTGATCCTATCGGTTGCGATCATCACCAAACGATCACCCAAGTCATACAAATCGCGGACTTTTCCTCGTTTGCATGGAAAACCGACAAATTCTGTTTTCAACAAGGCATCCATACCTTTTCCCGCCTGTCTTCCCGGCCCGCAAGTTTTTTCCCAGAGCGATCACGGGCCAATATTGTTTTATAATCGTTGGAGCATCTTGCGAGGGAAATGATGTCCAGAAGCAATCCCGGCCATTTTTGCCTGGAAAAGGACGCAGATGGGGCGGTTCATTTGCGTTGGAGCTCACCCATTGGGAACAACTCCCCATCCCCGAACTGGCTCGACCGGAATTCTTTGAGCGAATTGGAAGATTGCCTGGACCGCCTGCTTGAAGGCCCCCGCCACCTTTGGTCATTTGGAGCA
>JAFMJU010000475.1 GCA_017853285.1 Gemmataceae bacterium | reverse complement strand
CCGGCAAATGCGGCCCGGTGTGTGAGTTGTTCGAGGTGAGCGAGGAGGGACTGGCGCTGCTGGACCCAGAGTCCACCGTGGAGCAGCAACTGGCCACCTGGCGGCAGGCCAATCTGGTGGCTGACGCGCGCCGGCTGCTGAGCCACGCGCTGCCACCCCGCCACAGCCTGTGGTGGGCCCTGCTGGCCCTGACCGAGGCGCACCGGCAGAACCCCTACCCGGCCAAGGTGACCAGGGCCATTTTGGCGACGCGCGACTTTGTGCTGAACCCGACCGAGGCGGGCCGAAGGCTGTGCCACGAGCTGGCCGACGCGGCCGACAGCACCACCGCCGGTGGCGTGATCGGCTACGCGGCGTTCCTGTCGGGCGGCAGCATGGCCCCCCCCGAGTGCCCGCCGGTGCTGCCCATGGCGCACCTGTGCGGCCGGTTGTGCGGGGTGTCGGTCTATCTGGCAGCCGTGCATTTCAACCCGGCCGAGTACAAGAAGCACCTGCAGCATTTCCTGGATATCGGCCTGCAGGTGGCGCGCGGCGAGTTGGCCTGGCCCGAGACGGCCCGCCTGGCCGAACCGGCCGCGGCCGCCGAGCCCGAGAAGGTGGTGGAGACCGTGGTGGAGCAGGTGGTTGTGGGGAGAACCCGATGAGCCAGTTAGCCGTTCTCGCGCCGTCGACACCCGCCGGGGAGGCCCTGGCCCGCTCGGCCGACAAGGCCGATGTGCCACCCGAGGTGGGGGGGATGGCCAGCGCCGCCGCCGTGGGCGCCCTGATGAAAAACAACCCGCGGATGCTGGTGCGGCTGATCGCCGGCTGGCTGTCCACGCGCGAGGCGGTCTGGTGGGGCTGCCTATGCCAGTCGCAGCTTTTGAAGGTGCACGAGACCCCCGGCCCGACGGAGCGGCTGAAGGCCATTGTCAACTGGGTGAAGGAGCCCGGCGACGCCACGCGCGCCGCTGTGGGCGCCCCGGGCGATGGCGATTCCACCCCGGTGGACATGCTGGCCTCGGCGGTGGGCTTCTGCACCGACAACATCTCCCCGTCGAAGGATCACCCGGTGGCCTGCCCGCCCGGGGTGGTGCACAAGATGGTGGCGCTGTCGATTTTGGCGGCGGCCAACAAATGGCCCGGCCCCAACCGCAAGGAATGCCTGCACCACTTCATCGAGCTGGGGCTGGATGTGGCCGAGGGCAAGCACCTTTGGGCCGAGGGGGCCGTGCCCAGGCACCCGGGCCTGCGCGGCAACGACGCCTTCTCCACCAGCCTGCGCGGCAGCGGCAACATCTGGGAAAACTGGTGACCCCGCCGGCACCGAGGGTGCCGATTATGTGGCTTGCGCCGGGCACCCGCCCGGGCTTGCCCGCTTCCACCGCCGCTTTGGCCTGACCCGGTACCTTGCGGGGGTCCGAAGAACGAGGCGTGGCTCTCCGCGCGCCGCGACCAGGGAAGGTGGCGGGCCGGGGCCGTACGGGACCGGCCCATGATGACGCCCTGCGCCTGCCTGGTGATGGGTCTGGCCCTCGCGGTGCCCCTGCAACCCCCGCCGTTTCCCGCGCCCAAAGCACCCGAGAAACCCGTGGCGGCCAAGCCCGCCAAACCTGCCGAGCCGGTCGCCGCGCCCGCCGCCCCCAAGACGGGTCTACCGTACTACCCCTCGCCGCCCGATGGCCCGCCCGAGATGGTGGAGCCGTGCCTGGAATTGCCCGACATGCATGTGCGGCTGGCCCCCTCGGCCGACCTGGAACTGGTCCCCCGCTGGCTGGTGGGCACGGCCGAATACGGCCTGACGCAGCGCGACATCAGCGTCACCTGGCGCATGGAGCGGCGCCAGGTGACCACCCTGAAGCCGCGGACCGTGGAGCGGCGGGTGCGCGTGATGACCACCCGGGCCCTGCAGAAGGGAGAAATCCACCCCGAGACCGGCGAGGAGTGCTGCGAGCCGACGCTGGTTTCGTTGCCGGTGGACACCGTGCTGCGGTGCCAGGTGCTGGAGCCGGTGACGGAGGAGGTGGCCTACCAGGTGCCGGTGGTGACGCCCATCGAGAGCCCGCTGGTGGTACGCCGGATGGGCCTGTTCGCCATCGACCAGCCGATGGTGGCCAAGCGCTACCGGGCGCTGGTGTTCCCGGATGCTTTGGGTTTGCCCGCGTGCGTGCCCGACAGCGGCCCGCCACCTGATCCGCTGGGCCGGCCCGAGTCGCCCGTGCCGGGCGCCGGGCCATCGTCATCCATACCCTTGCCGGGCAGCCTGCCCGGCTCGACCGCGGAGCCGCCCGCGGCGCTGCCACTGCCCCAGCCAGGTGAACCGGCCAAGCCGGGAGACTGATCGACGCGGGTCAGGCAGCCGCGGGGAAGATGCGCACGATCCCCAGGGCATAGAGCACGGTGAAGGCGGTGAGCCCCGCCGTGACGATGTAGCCGAGCAGGGTCATCCACGCCAGCCGGCGCTCGCCGCGCACGGCCTGCTGGGTCCAGGCCACGAAATTCTGCCCCTCGAACAACTGGGCGAACAGGTCGGTCAGGAAGCCCTGGCCCCGGCGCACCGTGCCCGTGGCGGCCAAGTAGCAGCCGGAGAGGCGCACCCGGTTGTCGGGGTTGCCCTCGATCAGGCGCACGCACAGGTTGCCCATGGTGTCGCGCCGGGTGCGGACGGCGCGGATCAGCCGGATGAGCTGGCGGTTGGTGCGGGTGTCGAGCTGGGAGACCTGCATGCGGCCGCCGCCGACATCGGTGGTGCGCAACTGGAAGGTGCGCATGATCAGCCGGGGGATCAGCTCGGCGCACTGCCAGTGGATGGTCTTGCGGATGATGTCGGCCCGGCGCACATCGTCCTTGACCAGGGCAAGGGGGATCGGCTTGCCCAGGCGCTGGTCGCGCTTCTCCTTGGGGATGAGGCCGAGGAACTCGCGGAAGCCTGGTATGCCCTCGCCCCCGGAGAACAGCGTGATGACCGGCACCTCCACGCCCAGGGTGCGGGTGGCCATGGCCAGGTCGCGCTGGGCCAGGATGCCCCCCTGCGAGGCCATGAACTCGTCGGCGGTGCACTGCTCGGGCAGGATGGCCACGATGCCGTTGACCGGGCACCAGGGATGGCGCATGCCGCGCACCAGCCGGCAGACATGCTCGAGGCGCGACTGGGTGCGGGCCATGGCCTCCGGATCGCGTGACAGCGGGCG
>JAFMJU010000034.1 GCA_017853285.1 Gemmataceae bacterium | reverse complement strand
GGTGGACATCACCAATTATGTGATGCTCGAGCTGGGCCAACCCCTGCACGCCTTCGATGCCGAAAAGCTGGAGGAGCGCGCTG
This sequence comes from Gemmataceae bacterium, assembly GCA_017853285.1. GTDB lineage: Bacteria > Planctomycetota > Planctomycetia > Gemmatales > Gemmataceae > UBA6894. The sequence goes on along the minus strand of JAFMJU010000034.1, from coordinate 14,026 downwards.
GCGGCAAGCCGATCCTTATCGAAGCGCGCCCGGCCAGGGCCGGCGAGAAAATCCGCACGCTGGACGGTCAGGACCGAACCCTGGATGCCGGCTTGTTGGTCATCGCGGATGCCAAGGGTCCCATCGCCCTGGCCGGCGTGATGGGCGGATTCGAAACGGAGGTCGGTGAAAACACCCGACGCGTGCTTTTGGAAGGCGCCTGTTTTGACCCTGTCGCCATCCGCAGGGCGGCCCGCGCCGTTCAACTTCACAGCGAAGCAAGCCAGCGGTTCACCCGCGGGGTGCCGGTGGAACTCGCCGAAATGGGCCTGGACCGCGCCGCCGAATTGCTGATCGCGCATTCGGGAGCGACATTGCGCAAGGGTTTCGCCGAAGCCTGGCCTGTGAAAACCAGCCCTAGGACGGTCAGGCTTGCCCGCGCCGCTGTCGAGCGGATGCTGGGCACCGCCCCGCCTCTGGGCAAGATCGGGGAAATTCTTGGCGCCTTGGATTTCAAATGCAAACCCCTTGCAGATGGGGAACCAGGGTTCGAGGTGGAGATCCCTTGGCACCGCCTGGACATCCAGGATGGTGTGGCGGACCTGGTGGAAGACATCGCGCGATTGTGGGGGCACCAACATATCCCGTCCCGCCTTCCCGGTGGTCCCACCCCGGGAACTTCCCCGCAACCCGATCTGGAATTTGAGGACCGGTTAAGGGACAACCTGGCCGGTTTGGGCCTGCGCGAGATGATCAGCCATGCCCTGTCCTCCCCCGAACGGGAGGAAGCCTTTGTCGGTCAGGATGCGGGACCTGCCATAACTTTGGCCAATCCCATTTCACCCGACCGCTGCCAGTTGCGCCGCAGCTTGCTGCCCGGTGTAGTCGAAGCGGCAAGCCAAAACCTGCGAAATGCACCGACCGTTCGCCTTTTTGAGGTCGGGACCGCTTTTTTGGCCGATGCCAGCCGCGCCCCTTTTCCCCGCGAGGATCGTCGCGTGGCGATTGCATTGGCCGGAAATCGCCACGGCTCCCACTGGCAGGACGGACAGGCCGGACAGCCGGGAGAAATAGACTTTTTCGACCTGAAAGGCATTTTGGAATCTTTTCTGGCCGCCATGGGAGTCCAGGGCGCCCGATTCGTCCAACCCGCCTCCCCGGCCCCACACCTCCACCCAGGGCGGCAGGCGCTGCTCCTCGGGCCGGATGGCCAGGCTTGGGGTTCCCTGGGGGAGATGCACCCCCGATTGGCCCGAGCGCTTGATGCCTCAGGTCCCAGGATGTTGCTGGCTGAGCTGGAAATTGCCCCCATCCAGGCCGTGGCGAAAGAAACACCCCGCGTGAAAGCGGTTCCCCGATTCCCTGCCGCCCTGCGCGATATCGCCGTGGTGGTGGAAAACGGCACTTCCGCCGGCGAACTGCGCGACGCCATTCTCGAGGCCGGCTCCGGCCTGGTGGTTGCCTGCAGGCTCTTTGACCTGTTCTCCGGACCGGGAATCGCCCCCGGAAAGAAAAGCATCGCATTCGCGCTGGGCTACCAGGCTTCGGACCGAACCCTGGCCGACAAGGAAATCGACCAGGCCCACCGCAAGGTTGAGGAACACCTGCGCAAACGCTTCGGCGCGCAGATTCGGGGCAAGGACGACGCACAGCCCAAGGCCTGAAAACTATGCCCGGTGCGGGATCGGGATGGGATGAAACGGGGGATGGTGAACGGCTGGTTGCATCGCCACCGGAACCGGTTATGAACCAGGGTAAAGATAGTCCAGTGAACCGCCAGCCAGGCCCATCGCCGGCAACGGGAGAAAATTCCACCCATCATGGCCAGGTGGAGCCCCAGCGGTTTTTGCACGCCGTTCTCAAGAGCGGTCTTTTGAACCGGGACGAGTTGAAACGCCTGCTGGAGGCCATGCCCAAACACTCCCTGGGGTCCACCGAGGCGTTGGCGGATGGCCTGGTGGAGGCCGGGGCCCTGAGCCGGTTCCAGGCGGGCAAATTGCGTCTGGGAATTTCGCGCGGCCTGATGCTGGGCAACTACAGTGTCCTTTCACCGGTCGCCCGGGGCGGCATGGCCACGGTTTACCTGGGCCAGGATACCCGTGACAAACGGGTGGTGGCACTCAAGGTTCTGCCCCCCGCCCTGGCGCGCGAGAGCCGGCACCTCGCCCGGTTCCAACGGGAGGCGCGACTCAACCGGATCGTGCGGCATCCCGGCTTGTGCGGCATGGTCGATGAGGGCAGGTCCGAAGAAATCCATTTCATGGCCCTGGAGTTCATTCCCGGGCAAAGCCTGCACAGGATGGTTTGCGAGAACGGTCCCCTCCCGGTGGAAAAGGTCGCCCGGCTGGGTGCCGAAATCGCCTACGCGCTGGACGCCTTGCACAAGGCCGGGCTGGTCCACCGCGATGTGAAGCCGAGCAACATCCTGGTCACCCCGTCCGGGACAGCGCATCTCATCGACCTGGGATTGGCTTACATTCCCGGCGAAACCGGGGAAGATGTCGAGGTCATCGGTGGCCAAGGCTACATAGTCGGCAGCATGGATTTCATTGCCCCGGAACAAACCGTGAACCCGGCGCTGGTCGATGCCAGGGCCGATTTGTACGGCCTTGGCTGCTCGCTCTATTTCGCGGCAACCGGCAAGGTCCCCTTTGAGGGCGGGTCAAACAAGGAGCGGATGCGCCGTCACCGGGAAGAGGCCGCCATTCCCCTGAAGGATCTTGTCCCCGATGCCCCGTCGCGGTTCTGCGCCCTGGTACACCTGTTGATGGAAAAGGACCCGGCGGAACGGTTCGGTTCCGCGGGCACGGTGGCCGCCGATCTCCAGCTCATGGTTCCTGAAAACCAGTCGCTTTTCAGCGCGGAAATGGACGGGGAATCGGTAGCGGCAACCCTGGAAAACCTGCGGGTCTACAACCCCCGGGAAAGGACGGAACTGGAATCACAGATCTTGCGGGACACAGGGACGGAGTTCACCACACAGGAAGGCCCGGATGGGGTTCCCGAGCTTCCAGTCAATTGGGCCGAGGTGGAAACCTCGGAAAAAAAGCTCAAAAACCCGGATTCAGCCAGCCATTCCGACCCCGCACCGGAAGTTCCGCTCATCGTTCTCGGGCAATCCTCCGCCAGGGACAGGTCCTTCCCCGCTCCTGGGGAACTGCCCGATTCGCAATTGGGGGCAGGCCGGATACCCCTTCCAGACCGGGTTGCCGCGTTTTGGGGGCATTTGCCGGTTTGGCAAAAATCCCTGTTTGTGGGCCTGGCGGTGGTCTGGACAATCTGTTTGGCGCTTGCGGCTGTAATGCTGGCAACCGGCCAGGGACGGGGTTGATTTTCTTCTGGAGGGCATTGCCCTGCCCCCTCTGGCAAGATAAATTGACTAGACAGGCGCTGGATGAATGCGCCGGGTTTTGGTGAGTATCTTATCCAGAGTGGCTGAGGGAACAGGCCCTTTGAAGCCACAGCAACCGGTTCAGTCGCGCCCTCCCGGGTCAATTGAATGCTGGTGCTAAGTCCTTCCCGGGGTCAAGGCTCTGGGAGAGATAAGATCGCGGTGACGCGTATCGGTCAACCCTTGCGATTCGGTTCGACAGCGGGTTGGTCAACTGGAAGACAAGATACTCCTCTAAGGATCAGCCTTTCCTGACGGACAGGCTCAAGGGGGAGCTTCCCATGGTGTCGGTCAATCCCGCCAGCATTCCTCAATCGCCCCTTGTCGCGGGCATGAAGTGCCGCGTCTGCGGCAAGCAATGGCCGGTCAGCACCACCAATTTCTGCGAGGACGACTTCGGCCCCCTCGAAGTCGATTACCACTACGACCGGATCAAGCCCCTTGTCAGCCGGCAGTTGTTCGAGTCCCGGCCCAACAACATGTGGCGCTGGAAGGAATTCCTTCCCCTGAACGGCGAACCCACGGTGGGCCTGCATGTCGGGGGCACACCCTTGGTAAAGGCCGACCGGCTCGGCAAGGCCATCGGCATTGAAAACCTTTGGGTGAAGAACGACGCGGTGAACTTCCCCACCCTGTCGTTCAAGGATCGCGTGGTCGCGGTGGCGCTTTCCAAGGCCCGCGAGTTCGGCTTGGAAACCGTGGGCTGCGCCTCCACCGGAAACCTCGCCAACAGCGTGGCCGCCAACGCGGCGGCGGCCGGACTGAAAAGTTACATCCTTGTCCCGAGCGACCTCGAGAGGGCCAAGGTGCTGGGAACCAGCGTGTACGGGGCGAATGTGATCTCGGTGCGGGGCACCTACGACGAGGTGAACCGCCTGTGCACCCAGATCGCCTTCCACCACGGTTGGGGCTTTGTGAACATCAACCTCCGGCCCTTTTACGCCGAGGGTTCGAAGACCATGGGTTACGAGATCGCCCAGCAACTCGGCTGGCGCACTCCCCGCAATGTGGTCTCCCCGATGGCGGGCGGCGCGTTGATCGGCAAAATCAGCAAGGGTTTCAATGAATTGGCGGCAGCCGGTTTGATCGATGCCCCCAGGACTTCCTTCTTCGGCGCCCAGGCCACGGGATGCAACCCGATCTCGGGTTCGGTCAAGGAAAACCGTGAAAGGCACAAGCCCGTCCGCAAACCCGACACCATTTGCAAGTCCCTGGCAATCGGCGACCCGGCCGACGGATTCTTCGCCGCCAAACTGATCCGCGAATCGGGCGGCTGGGCCGAGGATGTCTCGGATGACGAGATCCGCGAGTGCATGGCCCTGCTGGCCGGCACGGAGGGCATCTTCGCAGAAACCGCCGGTGGCGTGACCGTGGCTGTCGCCAGGAAGCTGGTGCGCCAGGGCAAGATCCGACCTGGCGAGGAAACCGTGCTTTGCATCACCGGCAACGGCCTGAAGACCCAGGATTCGGTGGCGGAAATCCTGCCCGCGCCCGCCGTGATCAACCCCCAACTGCCTGAATTCCAGGCATTGCTGGTGAATGGCGCCCCGCCGGTGCGCAAGGCCGAGCCCGCGATGGCCTGACCCATTCCCTCACCCCCCAGACAATCCAAGGATTTCCAGACATGGCTATCACCGTGAACATTCCTCCTCCCCTGCGCCCGTATGCGGAGGGTACTGACAAAATTTCCCTTTCCCCCGCTGATGCCACAACCGTCGCCGGCGCGTTGAAAGTACTTGTCACCCGTCATCCCGGCCTGAATGACCGGATGTACACAAACGGCCAGTTGAGGCCCTTCGTGAATGTCTACCTCAACAATGAGGATGTCCGCTTCCTGGATGGCGAGTTCGACGCCCCCCTCAAGGATGGTGACGATGTGGCCATCATCCCCGCGGTGGGCGGCGGCTGATCCTGGCCTTTCTCCTGTTCCCTTCAGCATCACGACCAGAAAGCGCGGCGCCCTCCATGGCCAAGCAGCACCACGACAAGAACCGCGGCGACAAACCCGGGCAGCCAGGCAAGGGATCAGGCGGCAAGCATGGTTCCAAGGGCTCTGGCGACCATGGGCATGTTCATGGTCCGGGCTGCGGTCATGACCACGATCACGACCATGATGCCGAGGTTCCGGAGGGAGTCGCCCTCCTTCCCGAAGTGCCGGACAACCTGGGCCTCCATCCCTTCAGTTTGGCCATTCTGGACACGGTGGTATTCCTGACCGGAACCGATGAGGAACTGATCCACCAAGGCGCGGCGGACGAGATGTTCGACCGCCTCGTGGAGCACCTCACCAAACTGCCCGCGGCCGACAAAAACCGCTTTCATGCGGACCTGAAAAAACTGGGCGAGCACGGGCTTGCCGAGGGATGGGATGCCGACGCCATCGGCTTCCTCAACGAAATGGCCACCTTGTTGACAGGCAAGACAGGACAATGACTTCCAGCAACGACCACCAATCCGCCCAAGACCTGGAACGCTACAGCCGCCAGATGCGATTCTTCGGCATCCGCGAGGCCGGCCAGCGCAAACTCGCCAATGCCCGGGTGCTGATGTGCGGTGTGGGGGCGCTGGGAACCGTGCTGGCCAACACCCTGGCCCGTGCGGGAGTTGGTTTCATCCGCCTGGTGGACCGTGATTTCGTCGAGTTGAGCAACCTGCAGCGCCAGGTGCTTTTCGACGAGGAGGATGTGCGTTCCAACACCCCGAAGGCCGAGGCGGCCGCGGCCAAACTGCGCCAGATCAACTCCCAAATCACCTACGAGCCCATCGTCGCCCACATCGATCGCTCCAACATCGAGGCCTTGTCGGCCGATGTGGACCTGATCGCCGACGGATCTGACAATTTCGAGATCCGTTATCTCATCAATGATGTGGCGGTGAAGCAGGGCAAGCCGTGGGTGCACGGCGGCTGCATCGGCAGCCACGGGCAGACCTTCACGATCGTGCCCGGGAAAACCCCTTGCCTGCGCTGCGTGTTCGAGGCGGCCCCCGGGCCGGGCGAGGCGGCCACCTGCGATTCGGCGGGGGTGCTGTCCCCCATCATCAGCATCATCGCCAACTTCCAGGCGACCGAGGCCCTGAAACTGCTTTCCGGCGCTGAAGACGCCATCAATCGCGAACTGGTCTACGTCGACTGTTGGGAAAACACCACCCGGCGCGTGAAAATCGCGCCCCTTTTGGGCAAGGTGGATTGCCCTTGCTGCAAGCACCGGCGATTCGAATGGCTGGAGGGCGCCATGGGCGTCCAGACCACCAGCCTGTGCGGGCGCAACGCCGTCCAGGTTGTGCCGGCTGGGAAGCCCACCCTGGATCTGCCGCGTTTGGCCGAAAGCCTCTCTTCCTACGGCAAGCCCCAATTGACCAAGTTCCTCCTGAAGGTCGAGATTGACGGCTGCCAGTTCACCATTTTCCCGGATGCCCGCGCCATCATCCAGGGAACGAATGATGAGGAGCGCGCCCTGGCACTCTACGCCCGATATGTCGGGCACTGATTGCCTCGGGAGCCTGGACAAAACATGACCGTTTATCTCGACAACGCGTCCACCACTCACCCCAAGCCCGAATCGGTCTACGAGGCCATGGATCGCTTCGCGCGCAATTCCATGGCCAATCCAGGCCGGGCAGGCCACCGAATGGCCTTGGCGGCGGAGCGGGCCCTGGATCAAACCCGGCACCTCCTGCACCAGTTCTTCAATGGCCAGAGTCCGGACCGGTGGATTTTCACCCTCAATTGCACTGACGCGCTGAATATCGCCATCAAAGGCACGCTCAATGATGGCGACCATGTCATTACCTCCAGCCTGGAACACAACTCCATCAGCCGGCCGGTTCGGGCGTTGGAACTTGCCGGCAGAATCACGGTCACCCGCCTGGAACCTGACCAGCACGGAACCCTGCGGCTGGAGGATCTTGAAAAGGCGTTCACGCCCAAAACCCGGCTAGTGGCACTGACCCATGCCAGCAATGTGCTGGGAACAGTCCAGCCTATTGCCGAGGCCGCCTGGATCACGCGCTCGAAAGGCGCGCTGTTCCTTCTCGACGCGGCCCAATCGGCGGGGGTTTTGCCCATCTCTGTTGAATCGATGCACATCGACCTGTTGGCCACCGCGGGGCACAAGGGGTTGATGGGGCCGCTTGGAACCGGGGTTCTGTACGCCGGCCCGAGGACCAATCTGCGCCCTTGGCGGGAAGGTGGCACCGGAGGCGACTCCTCCACGGAAACCCAACCGAAGGAACTGCCCTACCTTCTGGAAGGTGGCACGCCCAATGTGGTCGGTGTGGAGGGGTTGGGGGCCGGGATCCGCTGGTTGACCGAAAAAGGCATCGAATCGATACACCGACACGAGTCCATGCTGGCGGAACGGCTTTCCGCCGGGCTTTCGGAAATCCCCGGACTGGAACTCTTCGGTCACCGCGACTGGAACCGTCGCGTCGCCAATGTCCCGTTCCGCCTGGAGATTCTGCCCGCCCCCGAAGTGGGTGGGATTCTGGACCAGGCTTTTGACATCGCGGTGCGCCCTGGCCTCCATTGCGCCCCCTTCGTCCACAAGGCGCTGGGCACCTATCCTGATGGCATGGTTCGGGCGAGCATCGGACCATTCAACACCGAGGCTGATATCGACGCGTTGATCGCGGCTGTGCGGGAGATCGCGGGATGAGCCGGATGGATCCCAGGCTGGAAATCCTTCAGGCAGTGGGAGATGGCAGGCTTTCGCCCGATGAGGCCTTGCGTCGATTGATGGAAACCCCGTCTGGAATCGGCGATTTGGGCTTCGCCCGGATTGACCTCGACCGGAAACGCCGGTGCGGCCAGGCAGAGGTGATATTCGGTCAGGGTAAAACCGCCGAATGGATCATCGGTGGCGCCCGTCGATTGCTGGAGGCTGGACAGGACTGCCTGGTGACCCGGGTTCCGGAAGAGGCCGCCCAGCCATTACTCAGTGCCCTTCCATCAGGCGAATACGACCCGGTTGGAAAAACCTTCTGGTTGAAAGCGCCCGGAAACAGGTCAGAGCCAAGGGGCCATGTTTTGGTCCTGACGGCCGGCACAAGCGATTTACCCGTGGCCCATGAGGCGCGCACCACGGCGATTGCCCTTGGAACCGAATGCCGGTTGGTGGCCGATGTGGGAGTTGCAGGACTGCACCGCCTGCTATCCCGCGCGGAAGACTTGGATTGGGCCGATGCGATCGTGGTGGTGGCCGGCATGGACGGCGCCCTGCCCAGTGTGGTGGGAGGCCTGGTGTCTTGCCCGGTCTTCGCGGTGCCCACCAGCATCGGCTATGGCGCCGCCTTTGGGGGCGTCGCCGCCCTGCTCACCATGTTGAACGCCTGTTCCGCCGGGGTGGCGGTGGTCAATATTGATGGCGGATTCAAGGGAGGGTATTTGGCGGCGATGGTCGCCTTGAGGACGGCAAGGCCTTCCTGAGGCCTACCCCTCCTCCCCCGACTCCAATTCCATCCGCCTAGCCTCAAGCTCCTCAATCTCCTCGGCGATTTCCTGCGCGGTTCGGGGGCCCGCTGGCAAGGTGTAGCTTTCCTCGAACCAGCGGCCCAGATCCACCAGTTTGCAGCGTTGCGAACAAAATGGGAATTGGGGCCACTCCAACAGCCCACCCTCAAGCTGCCGCGAGCAGACGATGCAGGCCGGCACCTTGCCCTTGGCTGCCACTACTTCTTGCCTTTTTTGGCGGTTGAACCCGATTCGGCCGGTTTCGGGCTTTCCGCGGGTTTGGTCGGGGTGGAATCGGCTTTGGGTGAGGATGACGCCTTGTCTGAATCGGCTTTGGCGGCGGCCTTGTAGCCTTCACTCCGGTAGTCGGTCTCGTAGAAACCAGACCCCTTGAACAATATGGCCGCGCCGGTGCCGAACAGCCGCTGGAGCTTCTTTTTTTTGCACTTGGGGCAGGTTGTCAGGGCCTTCTCGCTGAAGGACTGAAATTCCTCGAACTCGTGGCCGCATCCGCCGCATTGGTAGTCATAGGTGGGCATGGCTAATTCTCCCTGATGGCGCGATCACTCGACGCTTTCGGTCGGCTGGACGGAAACCCCGACACTTGCCGGGCGCAACACCCTGTCGTGCAGCATGTATCCACCCTGATGCACCTGAACTACTGTCATGGGTGGATGGTCGGGGCTGGGCACCTGATTGACCGCCTGGTGGTGATTGGCGTCAAATGGCTGGTGCATCGCGTCGACCGGCTTCACGCCGTGCCTTTTCAGCACCTCCAGGATTTGCTGCAGCACCATGGCCACCCCTTGGGCCAGCGGACTTTGGGCCTCTCCCGCCGCGGCCTGAACCGCCCTTTCCAGGTTATCGATGGGCTGCAACAGGTCACGCGCCAGAGGCTCCTGGGCGTAGCGTTTCTCCTGCTGTTGTTCCCGGGCCTGGCGCTTCTGGTAGTTTTCAAATTCCGCCTGGCGGGATTTGGCCAAGTTCAGGAACTCCTCGCGTTCCTTTTCCAACTGGCGGATCCTCGCCTCCATTTCAAGGGTCGGGTCCGGGGCCTGCCCGGCCTCACCCTCCGGAAACACCCCATCCGGACCTGCGGTGTTGTCACTCATTTCGCACCCCGTTTCTTCTTTCCTTCGGGTTCCGGGGCGGCGGCTTGCTCAGCCTCGCCACCGGTGAAAAAATCCTTGATACGGTCGAGGAAGCTCTTGCGCTGCGGGGAAACTTCGGATTCCTCCATTCCGGCAAGTTCCCGGAAAAGCTCCTCCTGCCTCTTGGTCAGGTTGCGCGGGGTTTCCACCCGCACCACAACGATCAAATCGCCCACCCGGCCCGACCCGATCTCAGGCATACCCCAACCGGGTATCCGGATCTGGTCACCCGATTGCTGCCCGGGCTGAACCCGCAGGGTCACCGGTTTTCCGGCCAGGGTAGGCACCGGAATCTCGGCACCCAATGCCGATTGGCTGAAGGTGACCGGCACCTCGCACGCCAGGTCGCGGCCGTCGCGCTGGAAAAAGGGATGGTCGAGCACATGGAAAAAAACATGCAGGTCGCCCGGGGCCCCACCACCACCCGGGGTTTCCCCGTAGCCCTGCACCCGGCTGCGCATCCCGTTTTCCACACCGGCGGGAATGTTGATCTCGAGGGGAAGCGAGACCTCGCGCAAACCCACACCCTGGCAAGTCACACAGGGGTCCGGAATGGTTTGGCCCCGTCCGGAACAGTAGGGGCATGTCCGCTGGATGCGGAAGAAACCTTGCCCCTGTAGGATCACTCCCTGGCCACCGCATTGTTTGCACTTGATTATCTTTGTTCCGGGCTTGGCGCCCGATCCGGAACAATCCCCGCACTTCTCCTTGCGCGGAATGTTGACCAACTTGCGGCCGCCCCGGTAGGCCTCCTCCAGATCGAGGGTCAGTTCAACCCGCACATCCCGGCCGCCGCGCCTGCCGCCTCCGCCCCCGAAAATTCCGCCAAAGAATTCGCTGACCAGGTCGGACATCGCGTCGCCGGAGTCCCCGGGACCTAGAGGCCCCTCCGACAGGCCCGCATGTCCATAGCGGTCATACCGTTGCCGCTTTGCCGGTTCGCGGAGCACCTCGTAGGCCTCCTGAACCTCCTTGAATTTGACCTCTGCCTGGGGATCATTGGCATTGCGATCGGGGTGATACTGCATCACCAGTTTGCGGTACGAAGCCTTGATGGTGGCGTCATCCGCCACCCTCTCGACTCCCAGTACCTCGTAAAAGCAGCGCTTCGTGGGCATTGAATCCGGTGCTCCGGGCCCCGGTGCCTTCGGGCACGGGGGTCAACCCCTAACCGTTGAAAGGGAAAGGCCTTCCCGGGTCCCGGCAGGCGGGTCCGGGAAGGCCGGATTAAGGAACCGGGAAAGCGTCAGCGGACCGCGCCCTGGACCTTGGAGCCATGCTCCTCCTCGTCGATCTTGGTGATCATCACATCGGTGGTGAGCATCAGGCCCGAGATGGAAGCGGCGTTGGTGAGGGCGCTGCGGGTCACGCGCGCTGGATCCAGCACCCCGGCCTCCATCAGGTCCTCATACTCCTTTGTGGCGGCGTTGTACCCGATGTTCGGGTTCTTGGCGCCGCGCACACGCACCTCGTCGGCGACAACCGCGCCGTCAAGACCGGAGTTTTCGGCCAGCGTGCGGATGGGCTTCTCGAGGGCGCGGGCAACGATCTCGGCCCCGACACGCTCGTCACCCTTCAGCTTTTCGGCCACCGCCTCGGCCACCTCGATGCACCGCACAAGCGCCACACCACCGCCGGGCACCACCCCGTCCGCCACGGCGGCGCGGGTGGCGTGGAGCGCGTCTTCCACCCTTCCCTTGGTCTGCTTCATCTCGGCCTCGGTGGTACCGCCCACCCGGATGATCGCCACACCGCCGGTAAGCTTGGCAAGGCGCTCGCTGAATTTCTCGCGATCGTATTCGCTCTCGGTCTGCTCCATTTGCTTGCGGATCTGGTCGATTCGCTTCTCGATGCGGCCCTTGTGGGCGTTGTCGAGCTTGGAGTTGACGATGGTGGTGTTCTCCTTCTCCACCGTCACCTTTTCGGCAGAACCCAGGTGCTCGATCTTGACATTCTCGAGCTTCATACCCAGGTCTTCGCTGATGAATGTGCCGCCGGTAAGGACCGCGATATCACCCAGGATAGCCTTGCGGCGGTCGCCAAAACCGGGAGCCTTCACCGCGCACACCTTCAAGGTGCCGCGCAGCTTGTTGATCACCAGAGCCGTGAGGCAGTCGCCCTCGACATCCTCGGCGATGATCAACAGCGGACGGCTGGTGCGCGCGACCTGCTCCAGAAGCGGCAGCAACTCGCGCACATTCGACAACTTCTTCTCGTGGATCAGGATCAGCGGCTTTTCCAGCTCGCTGGTCATGTCGGCGGAGGTGATGAAGTAGGGGCTGATGTAGCCCTTGTCGAATTGCATACCCTCGACGAACTCGAGGGTGGTCTCGGAGGTCTTGCCCTCCTCGACAGTGATGACGCCGTCCTTGCCGACGCGCTCGAAGGCGTCGGCCATCATGTTGCCGATCTCCTTGTCGTTGTTGGCGCTGATGCCGGCGACCTGGGCGATCTCTTTCTTGCTGGAAAGCTTCTTAGCCAGCTTCTCGACATTTTCGGTCACCGCGGTGACGGCCTTGTCGATACCCCGCTTGACGGCCATCGGGTTGGCCCCCGAGGCGATGTTGCGCAGGCCTTCCTGGTAGATCGACAACGCCAGGATGGTGGCGGTGGTTGTGCCGTCGCCGGCGGTGTCGCTGGTCTTCTGGGCGACCGCGTTCACCAGCTTGGCGCCCATGTTCTCAAAGGGATCGGGGAGATCGATCTCCTTGCTGACTGTCACGCCGTCCTTGGTGACGGTGGGACCACCGAAGCTCTTGTCAATGATCACATTGCGCCCGGTGGGCCCCAGGGTCACGCCAACGGCATGCGCCAGCTTCTCGGCACCGGCCAGAAGTTTCTTGCGGGCATCCTCGTCGTACATCAGTTGCTTGGCCATGTTCTCACCTCAAATGGTTCGTGTTTCGGAAGGCGTCAGATCGCCGGGTCGGGCTTGCCCGCCAGACCCGGCGTTTTAACAAGTCAGGAGATCTTCGCGAGCAGATCACTCTCGCGCATGATCTTCAACTCCCTGCCATTCACCTCGACATCGTTGCCGGCGTAGCGCCCGTAGACGACCACATCACCGGCTGCCACGGAGACGGGGATCAACTCGCCCGACTCAGTCCGGCGACCGGGGCCGACCGCGAGGACGGTTCCCCGCTGGGGCTTCTGCTTTGCGCTCTCGGGGATGTAAATGCCGCCTGATGATTTCTCCTCAGCCTCGAGCGGCTCCACCACAACGCGGTCCTCGAGGGGACGGATGCCTGCGTCTGCCTTTGCCTTCGCCATGATTCAACTCCTGAGTCTTTGTGAATGAATGCTTCTAACGGTCCTGCTTGTTTTGCTGTGGTATCCCGGGATGTTGGCATCCCGGGAACCAATTGCGGGCATCCCGGATTCGCGGGGAATCCGGAAGGGGTCACATCATGCCACCCATGCCGCCCATGCCACCCATACCGCCCATACCGCCCATGTCCATGCCACCCATGCCGCCCATGCCACCACCGTGGTCATGGTGGTGGTGATCGCCGCCGCCGGGTTTCTTCTTTTCCGGAATGTCGGAAATGATGGACTCGGTGGTCAGAAGCAAGCTGGCAACGCTGACAGCGTTTTCCAGGGCGCTGCGGGTCACCTTCACCGGATCAATGACCCCGGCAGAACGGAGGTCGATGTATTTGCCGGTGTCGGCGTCATACCCGAGGTTCTTCTCCTTGTGGCGCAGGATGGTGTTCACCACCACGGAGCCATCCAGCCCGGCGTTCTGCGCGATCATGCGGCAAGGGGTTTCCAGAACCCGGTGCAGCAGTCGGGCCGCTGGCTTTTCGGCCTCCGGCAGATCCAGCTTGTCCAGCACCTTGCGGGCATGAAGGAGAGCCACGCCACCACCGGGGACGATCCCCTCGGCGATCGCCGCGCGGGTCGCGTGCAGGGCGTCCTCGTAAAGCGCCTTGCGCTCCTTCATCTCGGTTTCGGTCGCGGCGCCCACCTTCAGTTGGGCCACGCCACCGGCGAGCTTGGCCAGGCGCTCCTGCAACTTCTCCCGGTCGTAGTCACTGTCGGTCTTCTCGATTTCAC
>JAFMJU010000474.1 GCA_017853285.1 Gemmataceae bacterium | reverse complement strand
GGCTTTCGGGGGGCTGGCCGTTCGGGCATCGCACCGGAAACCAAGGTGCCCGAAACCTGGTCTGAAAACTCCCATCTGGTTTGGAGGCTCGATCTGCCCGGGCCAGGCTCATCCAGCCCAGTGCACTGGGGCGGCAAGGCATTTGTCACCTGCTACAGCGGTTACGGGGTCGAAGGCACCACAGGGAACGCCACCGAATTAAAGCGCCACCTGCTTGCTGTGGATCTGAAAACCGGAAAAAAGCTTTGGCAGGAGGATGTATCCACCAAGGCTGAAGAAGATCCCTACCGGGGCTATATCACCGAGCATGGATACGCCTCCAGCACGCCAGCCGTGGATGCCGACCGGGTCTATGCCTATCTGGGCAAGGCGGGATTGTTTGCGTACGACCACGAAGGAAAGCGTTTATGGCAGTCCGATTGCGGGGTGGAATCTGATCCGCGGGGCTGGGGCTCGGCAGCCAGTCCGCTTTTAGTGGGTGATTGGGTGGTGGTGAACGCCTCCAGTGAGAGCAGGGCCATCCTGGCCTTTGAAAAATCCACTGGCAAGCAGGTCTGGAAAGCCGAGGGGGGCAACCTGGCCCTCGCGTTTGGCACACCCGCCTTGGCGAAGGGTACCGATGGTGTGGAGAATCTGGTCGTGGCCGCGCCAGGCGAGATTTGGGCTCTGAATCCCAAGAACGGCAAATTGGTCTGGTTTGCCCCGCTTCGGGCCCGTGGCAATATTTCCCCCAGCGTGATCACAGGCACCGTTGCAGGAGAGAGTATTGCCTTGGTAACCGGTGGTTTCGAATCGAAAGGAACCTCCGCATTGCGCCTGGGAGCCAGGACCGAACCCAAAGGCGGCAGGGTTGCCTGGGAGGTGGGCGCGAGTTGCTATGTGCCCACACCCCTGTTGCATGCCGAAAAACTGTATTGGGTGGATGAAATGGGGGCAATGAAGGTGCTCGACGCCACCAATGGCAAAACAATACATGATTTCAAATTGCCGCTTGCCGAGCGGGGTGGTCGCAGTCGACCGGTTTACGCCTCGCTGGTGCTGGTTGGTGACAAACTGTATTGCCAGACCAGGCGGGAGGGTGTCTTTGTCCTCTCACTGGGCGACAAACCAGAGGTTTTGCAGCAGAACAAACTGGCCAGTGGCGGGGATTTCAGCGCCACTCCGGCCCCCGTTGAGGGAGGCCTGTTGTTGCGCTCCAACAAATCGCTTTACCGGGTGGGGATGGCACCATGAAACTGATCGGGTTGGTTTTCCTCATGGCGCTTGCCGCCGGTTGTGGCGGGCCCCCCGGCCCCAAAGGCAAAGCGGAAAAGGATCGCCCGCCCCGGCCGGCGATGGATAACTGATGGTTTGAATTTTATCGACCAATCGAGGGAGGTTTTTTCATGTTCCGCATGGCGATGCTGTTGATGGTGGCCGGTGGCCTGACCACCATGGCTCTTTGGGGGCCGGCCCAACCGCCAGGAGATGGCGGTCCCGGGGACTCCCCGAAAGGCCCGCCCCCCAAGGGTGAAAAGGGACCCAAAGGGGACAAGGGTCCCAAGGGCGAAGGCAAATTCGGCGGCGCCAAGGGCAAGGGAAAAGGTTTCCAGCCGGGCACCGTCATCCCCCCGCATGTGGCGGAGGACCTCGCACTGACCGACACCCAGTCCACCGCCATCCGCGAGCTGGAAAAGGACGTGAAGGGCCGTCTGGAAAAAATTCTCACCCCCGAACAGCTTCAAAAAATCCGCGATGCCCGGCCCCCCATGGGTGGTCCGGGTGGTCCTCCCGGAGGTTTTGATGGCCCCCCCGGCGCCGGCCGTGGAGCAACCAAGGGGCCCGGCGGTCCGGGTGCCAATCGTCCCAACCGGCCGGCCCCCGATGACGAGGTGAAGGCAGGCAAAACCGGCGGCATCCAGTGGTTCAGCACCTGGCAATCGGCCAAGGCCGAAGCCGCCCGTACCGGCCGGCCCATCCTGCTGGTTTCCGCGGCCCCGCATTGCGCCGGCATCCCGGGCATTTGGTGACCAGGCAAACAGGACATGGACAGGAGTTTCCTGTCCGATCAGGCGGTGGTCATCGCCTCTCGTCAGTTTGTCTGCGCCCGCTTGGCTACCTACGAAGACTCTGAAGAGTCAAAACTGCTGAAAGCCCTGGTACCCACCCGCTCGGGTGAACTGGAAAACTCCGTGTTCGCCATCCTGGCACCCGATGGCGTCACCAGGTTGGTCCGGCCCGGCAGGTCGATGCGGATGGGTTACCGGGATGCCCAGGCTTTCGCCAAGGCGCTTGATGGCATCGCCGCAAAGTACCCCGGCAAGCCAGGCGAAACGGCAAAAGCCCTTCCTTTGGCAGCCTCTGTTCCCGTGGCGCTCACCGTGGCCGCCGCCGACAGCCTGCCTCTGGTCATCCTCCCCAAGGATGCTGACAAGGCCATGCTCGATGGCCTCATTAAGTTGGCATGGAGCCCGGAGTTGGTGGGCAGGCTGCAGTACGCCCGTGCCGGCGACACCAAGGACCTGAAGGGCCTGAAAGCCCTGCCTGCCGAGGCTGGCAATGACATCCTGGTGGTGACACCCGATGACTTCGCCCAGGGCGGCGAAGTCACCGCCACCCTCAAGGCCGGCCAGCCGGATTCATGGGACGGCATCCTGCGAACCGTGGTGACTCGTCACACGGTCCAGGTCAAGTCGATGCGCAACCACCTGCCCGAGGGGAAACGCAAAGGCGTGTTCTACGAGCCCGCCAACCCGGTGACCGACCCGCAGGAAATCCAGGCGCGGGAAAGGAACCGACCCGCCAAACCCTGACAGGTTATTCACCGGGCAACCAGGCGGCGGGCGGAATAATCCGCCCGCCGTTTTCACACCCTTGGTCAAAAGGTGCGGTAAGTTGGATCAGCGGCCCCCCGGTGGCCCTTTAGCGGAGAGTCCCCATGCGGATTCTGGTGGTGGAGGATGAGCGGCCCTTGCGCAACCTGCTGGTGCAGGCCTTGCGGGAAGATGGCCACGCTGTCGACTGGGCTGAAGAGGGTGTGGACGGCGCCCACAAGGCACTGGGAACCGCATACGACCTGCTGGTGCTCGATGTGATGCTCCCGGGCATGGAAGGCTGGGAAATCTTGGCCAAAGTGCGGCGCGAAAAGACCACACCGGTACTATTCCTGACCGCTCGCGACACCGTGGATGACCGGGTGAAAGGACTCGACCTGGGTGCCCATGACTACCTG
>JAFMJU010000473.1 GCA_017853285.1 Gemmataceae bacterium | reverse complement strand
CAGGATTCGATGCCTGGCGCTCCAGGATTTCCATGGACCGCAACAGCGGCACACCGGACTGAAGCAAATCGGCAAGTTGCCCGTAAAAGGACGCCAGAGTGCGCGCCTTGATACGCACACCACCCTCGGTGGCGCTTTTTTTCTGCTCGATTTTCAGAGGTAAAAGGCCGCGGGCATCAAGCTGGGCCAAAGCCTCGCGCTCGGAATTGGCTGTCAAAACCCCAGATTGGCGCTGGGCTCCGGACAGAGCGGTATAGCTGAAATCAGGCACCAGCCATCCTCCCGCGATTGCCGGACATTAAAGAACCACATCCCCTGCCGTGACCCGGTTGACCTCCTCGAGCGAGGTCATTCCCGCCAGGACCTTGCGCCAGCCGTCCTGGCGCAGGGTGATCATCCCCTCTTTCAACGCGACCTCGCGGATGCGCATGGAATTTTCGCGCTGGATGATCATTTCCCGCAAGGGGTCGGAAGCCACCAACAATTCAAAAATACCCAGGCGACCGCGGTAGCCGGACTGGCGACAAGCCCTGCAACCGGCACCCTTTTTCAACACAATCCGGCCGCCCGCACCGGGAAAATCCGGTGGCACATCCTTCGGATCCGGCTCATATTCCACCAGGCAATCCTGACAGATTTTTCGAACCAGACGCTGGGCCAGCACACCTTCCACGGTGCTCGATACCAGGAACGGTTCGATTCCCATGTCGATCAGGCGGGTGAAGGCACTGGGGGCATCATTGGTGTGCAGGGTGCTAAACACCATGTGGCCGGTGAGAGAGGCCTGAATGGCGCTCTCGGAGGTTTCGAGATCGCGCATTTCACCGATCAGCACCACATCCGGATCATGGCGCAGGATGCTTCGCAGGGCCGCAGCAAAGGTGAGGCCAATCTTGGCGTGAGTCTGGATCTGGCTGATTCCGGGCTGTTGGTATTCGACCGGATCCTCGACCGTGATGATCTTGGTGGTGTCGTCCTTGATTTCGTTGAGGGCGCTGTAGAGCGTGGTGGATTTGCCGGATCCGGTGGGCCCGGTCACCAGCACGATCCCGTGGGGCCGGTCGATGATCTGCTTGAACAGCTTGTAAGTGTCGGGCAGCATTCCCACGCTGACCAGATTGAAGACCATGCGCCCCTTGTCCAGCAAGCGCATGCAGATGCCCTCGCCGTGGACCATGGGGATGATGCTGACACGGACATCGATCTCTCTGCCCTGGACGCGCATCTTGATGCGACCGTCTTGCGGAAGCCGTTTTTCGGCAATGTTCAACCTGGCCATGATTTTCAGACGGCTGATGATGGCAGCCTGAAAACGGCTGATTTCCGGCGGGAAATTTTGCGTCTGGAGCAAACCGTCGATGCGATAACGGATGCGAAGGCCCGCCTCCTCGCACTCGATGTGGATGTCACTGGCCCGCTCGTTGGCCGCCTCGATGAGGATTTCATTCACCAGCTTGACGACGGAGGCCTCCTGGGCCATTTTCGCCGCCTCGGAGTCATCGGCCTCCAGGCCCTCGAGCAGTTCGACCTCCTCGTCGCCCTTCTCCCGAACCAGAGCGCTGACAGTCTCACCGCCCACGCCGAAATGGGCCTTGATCAGCCTTTGGATTTCACGGGTACTGGCCAAAACCGGATGGATATGGAACCCGGTGAGGGTATGGAGTTCATCCAGCGAGTAGAGGTCGTACGGATTGCCCGTTGCCACCGTCAGGTTGGCACCGCTTTTCTCCAAGGGCACCAACTGCCTGCGATGGACCACCTTGGCGGGTATGGATTGCAGCACATCCTCGGCTATGGCCCGATCGGCCAGATCCACCAGCTCAAGCCCGAATTCCTCGGAAAGGGCCTGGAGCAATTCGGGCTCCTTGGCAAAACCTTTTTCCAGAATCACCTCGTGGGGGGGCTTGCCACCCGAGGAGGAGATCGCCTCCTCCACCTTGGACAATTCCCCCTCGGAGAAGCAGCCTTTTTTAAGCAATCGCCTGGCTAACTGCATGCGGGCCAAGCTCCATCCGAACAGGGGCCAATCGCCGATCGTCCCGAAAGGGGAACGGCAAACCACAATGCCATACCATCTATTTAGCCTAGACTAACGGCCCAAACGAATGCAAAGGCATGGGAAAGCTTTAATAATTGGCCGTTTGACCGAAGCCTGTAGCGGCAATGCGGATAGAACCATGCCCGCTACCGTTGGATAGGTAGCCCGGCTGTGCCCAAAATGGGCTCAGGCAGCTTCCTCAGCGCCTGCAGCCCCCTCATGGTTTTCAACCAAAACAGCCAATTCCGTGAGTTTTGCGGCGGTCAATCCGATCCGTTCAAAGCACTCGGCGACCACACTGTTCGTGGAGGTGAAAAGGCAAATCAAAAGATCCATCGGTCGGATCCGGCGACGACCCGCCATTTTGCTCCTCTGCCAGGATTCCCTGAGAAGTCTCAAAACGCTGTCGGAAAGGAATTCCCGGTGCAGGGTCAGAAAATGCTTGTCTGTGCCCGGCTGTTGGAACAATTCCTGAAATTGCGCCAAAAGCCCTGGAATATCCGCCTGTAACTTCCGCCCCCACTCGCGAACGGAAGAGTCTGGTACCGCCAAAAGCCCCATGAAAATATGGGGGCTTCTGAGATTGTCCCAGGAAGTGGTGTTCGCCATCTCCAGGGCAGCCTTCAACACCTTCCTCGAAGTGGTGGAGAAGAGGTTCAACTGCAGGGGCCCGCCCGGCAGGAAAACATCTTCAGGAAGGTGACGGGCTGAGCTCATGGTGGTATCCAGTCCATCAATGACGGTTGTTCCGATTAGACCGGGGCATTATGCCCCGGTAGTGGTTTCCCCGCAAGCTTGGAGTTCAGCTGATTTTCAGCTGTTTTCACCACAGATCGAGATTCCATTGCCATGGATTGGCATGCCGGGCAGTCCGGGGCAAACGGGGGGCTTTGGACCCCAAAACCTCGCACCAGGCATCTCCTTTTCCCTGCAAAAAGGGGGCTAGTGTCCCCTTCCGCCAATTTTTGAGAGCCTTGGCGCACAGGGCAGCCAGATGAAGCGGGGCCCCCGCGAAAAGCCAGGGGGGAGGCAGATGGCGCCAGAAGAGCCGCTCCTCGTTGCGGGATTGCATCCGCAACACTTCTGGCTTGGGACTGCGGCCATAGCTTGAGGAAACGCGGTGATAAACCAAGCTCGAGGGCTCATGCCAGACCCGCCACCCGGCCCTGTTCAGTCGGAGCGAAAGG